>NZ_AP024412.1:628615-942923 GCF_016865445.1 Mariniplasma anaerobium
TGATATTAAAGATCAAATATCTATACTAGCACCACTTGATAATATGATTTGGGATAGAGCATTAGTGAGTAAGATTTTTGATTTTGATTATACTTGGGAGGTATATGTTCCAAAAGATAAAAGAAAGTATGGATATTATGTCCTACCCATGATAAAAGGCTCACATATCATAGGTAGAATTGAATTTGATAAACAAAGAGGTAAATTGCCTCTAAGTATCATTAATATCTGGTTAGAACCTAATATCAAGCTAAATAAGGCATTACAAACTAAAATTGATGAAGCATTAAAAAGGTTTGCAAATTATTTACAAACTGATGAAATAAACTTCTATAAAAATAAATAATATATAATAGAACTACATGATATAATAACAATAAAAAATAAAGATAGATGAAGGTGGTTGCGATGAAACTCAAATTATATAAAGATGAGTATATGGTATTAAAACTAAAAGAACCACTTGCGACTAAAATAGATGGTATATATTTTTATGCTCAAACTGATGATGAGTATTCTTTAGTATGCAAGGTAAAAATTGATATTAATCATATATCTAACTTTGAAAAAGAATATAGATTAATCAAGATCGAAGGCATATTAGATTTTGGTTTAGTTGGAATTATCTCAAAAATCAGCACAATATTAGCTCAAAACAATATTAGTATATTTGTAATCAGTACATATAATACTGATTACTTTATGGTCAAAGAATCAGCACTTCAAAAGACAATAGGTTTGTTAAAATCAAATGATTATGAAGTTATTAGTGAGTAACTCATAATAAAATTCGATTATTCTTTATTAAAAAATGCATGATATAATAAGTTTAATAAAAAAAGTTTTTTAATTTATAAATTACATAAGGGGTAGTTATGAAAGATATAGATGTCTTAGATGATATGTTAATAAAACATTTTAAAATAAGCTCTAAATCTAAACTAACTATAGGTATCATAGAAAACCAAAATAAACATCTATATTTATTTGATAAACATGGGCAAAAAGAATATAAAGATATTCCTTATGGTCTTGGTTCTATAAGCAAGACATTAATCGCAAACATCTTAGCTAAAATGATCGAACAAAATGAAATATCATTAAACGATCCTTTAGATAAATATTTTGAAATGAAACAACATAAACATATACCTACACTATTAAACTTGAGTACACATACATCTGGTTATAGAAAACACACACCATTTTTTTCTGTGATCTTTTCTCTGGCCTTTTTTGGTTTTTGTAGACGAAATATATACACAAATAAAACCAGTAAATGGCTTAATAGATACATATATAAGAAAAAAGTAAAACGATTAGATAAATATAACTATTCTGATTTTAATTATGCTGTATTAGGTCATATTATAGAAATTGTTAAAAAAGATAGTTTAGAAAACATAGCCATACATTTTCTTCAAACAGAAATTAAAATGAATCACACATATTTTATTAATCAAATAGATAAACCAAAAGATTCATGGATATGGAATAATGATAATCCATATCGAGCAGCTGGAGGGATCATGTCAACTGCCGATGATATCTTAAAGTTTTTAGCATATCAAATGGACCCAGCTAATTCTTATTTATCTGTTATATATCAAAAATACTTTGAAGAGAATAAGCACATATTTACAGGCTTTTCATGGAATTCATTTCTAGATGGTAAATATTACTGGCATCATGGTGGTATGGGTTATTATAGAGCATCAGTCCTACTTGATCATAAAAGAAAAATTGCAGTTGCTGTTTTTGCAAATATCAAAGGCAAAAGAATTCAAAGGATGGGCAGATTAACATCTCAACTTTATAGATGCTTAAAAAGAAATAAGAATAGTTTATTTGAGTATTTAGATACTTATGGACAATTAAAAGATAAAGAACTAGAGGTAAATTTTAATGAAGCATGAATGGCGTAAAAAGGAGAAAACCACATACATTCCCAAAAATATTCCAACACTTATAGATGTTCCACCTATGAAATATTTTACAATTGAGGGTATAGGTAATCCTAATAGTGCTCTTTTTGCAATTGACATTGCTGCATTATATGCAATGAGTTATGCATTAAGAATGGCACCTAAAGCAGGCATACAAGTAAAAGACTACATAGAATATACAGTTTATCCCCTAGAAGGTCTATGGAGTTTAACCAAAGAAGGTATAAAGCTATATAAACAAGGGGTTCCAATAACTAAATTAAAAGATTATTTTGCATATAAACTTATGATTAGACAACCTGATTTTGTAACAGAAGATCTTTATCATCAATTTAAAAAATCAGCACATCAAAAAACTAAAAATGATAGAATCTTAAATGTCAAACTAGAAACAATTACAGAAGGTCTTTCTTGTCAAATGCTACATATAGGTAGTTATGATAATGAACCTTTATCATTTGAAAAAATGGAAAAATATTGTATAGATAATGGATATCATCGATTATCTAAAGATCATAAAGAAATCTATTTATCTGATGCAAGAAAAGTTGCACCAGATAAACTAAAAACAACACTTCGTTTTCAAATAACAAAAGACATATAATTTAAAATATGTTAAAATTAAAAATAAAGATTATAAAAATTCTTAAAAACATAAAAAGGGGAAATGAGCATAGTGAAAAAATATCTTTCAGCAATCATCTTGATTGCACTTACATTTAGCTTATTTGGATGCAATAATGTCGAAGGGGTTATAGATATTATCGATGAAGAACAACCAGCACTGATCTTTGGAAGTAGTACTCAGGTTAATCAAGAAGATCTATTAGCATACATTAATGATTTTGATGCAAAATATACTGAGCTAAATAAACAATGTTTACTTAGTGAATATGACAAATATGAACCTATTACCAGAGATATAGTTAACGAGTCTTATTGTAGAATATGTGATTCAAATATCGTGATGATAAATAATGCATTTGTTAATGTCATAGATCTTATTGAAGCTGGATTTGATGATAATGATAATGTTATGACTAATGAAAGCATTTATATAGGAAGCATCAATCTTAAGATAGAATTTAAAGAGGATGCTTTAAGAATAACTACATACCATGAAGAAGGAAGTTTTTATTCGCAACATACGCTTGCTACTATAGACGATAATATTTATTATAATTATATGTATATAAATGATCAAGATCAGTATTCAAAACGTGTGTATTATGAAAATCATTATCTTAAATATGAATATTTATCACAAAATAATTATCAGTTCTATCAACAAAATCTTGAAACATCAGAAGTTATACGTATCATCATTGGTTTTCTTACCGATAGAACAAGTAATTATTTTACAACTTTTGCTATTGGAAATGAAAACTATATAAATATTGTTAACTACATAGACTCAGAGCTAAACTATATAGAAACTCAACAATTAGATGGGGATAATGTAGAATTTAAATATAGAACAAATAGTGAAAACCATAAAGAAATTCTTTTAAATGCACTAGAACTAGAGAGTTGGAATCTATTGAAACAAGATGGTAACAATCAACAGTTATATAAAATGTATCGTGATGAGACATTATTATATGAAGATCTAACAGTAAGAAGTTTTGACGCTCAAGAAATGCCAACAATAATTATAGATGTTTCAGAAAATTTATCAAGTATAATAACAATTGGTGAAACCAATTTTGATTTACATGCTATCATCTTAGAACATGATATATTTGAAGAGGATCATGTTAAATTAATGACATATTATAATATTAGCCCTGATGAAAACACTTATGAGGACTATGAGGACTCTTTCCAAGATATGATAGATTACTTTGATGAATACGTCAATGAATAAATCAATAGAGGTAGTAGCGGCAATCATTAAAAAAGATAACACATACTTTTGTGCTCAAAGAAGTGATCATGGAGAACTTGCTAAAAAATGGGAGTTTCCTGGAGGAAAGATAGAAAAAGGAGAAACTCATAAAGAAGCTCTAGAAAGAGAAATATTAGAAGAGTTAAACACTAAAATTGAAGTAAAAACATTTTTATTAACTATTAATCATCAATATAAAGGATTTAACTTAATTTTACATGCTTATCGATGTGAAGTTATAGAAGGCAATTTAGAGTTATCTGAACATCTTGCTTTTAAATGGGCAACAATAGATGAGATGAAAAAAATGGAATTCTCAGCTGCGGATATACCTGTTTTGGATTATCTATCAACATAATAAATATAAAATATATGTATAAAACAGATTTCTATGTTTAATAGAAACCTGTTTTATTTTACAAATATGAATTATTAAGTAAAAATTATATAATTATATAAAAAGTGGTATAGTATAGATATAGATAAGAAAGAAGGTATATTATGGAAAAAATCGTATTTAAGAATAAATATTTGAACATCGTTATTGGTGTTATTCTAGTTTTATTAGCTGGGTTAGGTTACTTCTTAGGCTGGGTTGAAGATTTTTTACCATTTTTTATAGGTAGTATATTGATTTTATTATCATTAAAAAGATTTATATTTACATATAAGAAAATAATAAGTAAAAATGCGACATTAATTTTAGTTATAGAATTGATATTAGATTTTGTATTTGCAGGTCTACTTATTTATCTAAAAGACAATGTAGAATTATTTATAGGATTAATCGTCTACATCCGTGGAGTATCATATTTATTGATTAATTATATTGCAACTAGAAAGATTAAATTACTACAATATATTATGAATATTGGATATGTTACGATTGGTGCATTTTTAATGTTTTATCCATTAGACAGTGTTACTGCAATTGTAATTACAGTAAGTTTATTATTCCTTTTAGTGGGAGCTATATTTCTACAGGCTGGAATTAAACCATTTGTAAAAAGTAAAGATCCATTAAAGAAGGCTAAAGAACGTGAAAAAGTTCAAGAAAAACTAGTCAAAAAACAAGAAAAAGTTGAAGATAAGCTTGATAAATTGGAAGTTAAAGCAACCAAGGTAGCAGAAGAAAATAAAAAAATTGTTGAAGAGTCTAAAATCATACAAAAAGAATTAGAAAAGACGAAAGGTTCTGTTAAACCAAAACCAAAAGTTGAAGAAGTGACCCCTAAAATACAAAAAATTAATTATGAAGAAAAATCATTAACAGAATTAAAAGCAATCGCAAGAGAGCGTAATTTAGAGGGTGTAAGTCAATTAAACAAGGCACAACTTATTGCAAAACTTAAAGAAGAAAAAAATAAATAATGATAAATAAAAAAACAGATACATAAATAAATTATCTGTTTTTTTTATTGAGTGTTTTGACTATTGGCGTATAATACTTAATTTATGACGTAAAATTTACTATATGACTTGAAAATTTAGTCTATTTCATCTATTCTATTTATAATAGATGGAGGGATAAATATGTCAAAACCAAGAAAAGATATGAAATATTTAAATGTTAATAGATATTTATTGAATAAGCAATCTAATATAAGTGAAAAAACGGAGTTTTTAGAAGAACAAACTAAAACGATATTAAATGATCAAATACATGGTATTAGCTTTAGTCCCTATCTTGATGGACAAGATCCAAGTATTAAATCAATCATTACAAATCAACAAATTAGTGACCGCTTAGATATTATAAAACCACATACAAAATGGATTAGAACTTTTTCATGCTCTTGTGGTAATGAAAATGTTCCAAGAATTGCACATGAAAAAGGGCTAAAAACATTTGTAGGTGCTTGGATTGATAGTGATCTAGAAAACAATGAACTTGAAATAAGCAATGCTATTCGCATTGCAAAAGAAGGTCATGTTGATATGTTAGCGATTGGTAATGAAGTTCTTTTAAGAAAAGATTTAGACATAGATGAGTTAATTCATTATATAAAAAGAGTAAAGCAAGAACTACCTAATGTTTTAGTTGGCTATGTTGATGCTTATTATATGTTTATTAATTATCCTGAGATTGTAGATGAATGTGATGTATTATTTGCGAACTGTTATCCATTTTGGGAATACTGCGCTTTAGATATTTCTGTAGAATACATGAAAAAAATGTATCAATTGGTTAGTGAAAATTCAAACGGTAAGAAAGTTATTATAAGTGAAACAGGTTGGCCTACAAAAGGTGAACAATATGGCGCAGCAATGCCGTCATATGAAAATGCTATGCGTTATTTTATTAACACGATGAAATGGGTTAAAGATGAGCATATCGATTTATTTTATTTCTCATCATTTGATGAAGTATGGAAAACGAATCATGAAGGCGAATATGGAGCATATTGGGGCCTTTGGGATAAAGATGGAAAGTATAAGTTTAATAAATCTAAATAAAAGGTGAATAAAATGAAACATTTAAAATATGGAAAAGCTATATGCTATTCTGGATACAGGCAAGGGCAAACACCTATAAAAAAAATCTATCCGACTTACGAAAATGTATTGGATGATTTAAAAATATTAGAAAAAGATTTTGATTACATTAGAATGTATGATGCGAGTGAGCATGCGAAAATGACATTAGAATTAATTAAAAAACATAATATAAAGCTTAAGGTGTTATTAGGAATAGATTTACTTGGTGAAGCTAGCAATCCCAATTGTAGCTGGGGTGGAGATTACTCAGTAGAACAAATCGCAGAGCATATTACTTATAATCAAAAACAATTATATAAAGTCATAGAACTAGCTAATGAATATAAAGATATAGTGATTGGGGTTTCTGCAGGTAACGAATCAGTTCCTGAATGGAATGAAAATCTTGTTTCACCAGCTAGAGTCTTATATTTTGTTAATGAGCTAAAAAAATACACACAAGTTCCAGTAACGTATTGTGATAATAATTATTATTGGAAAGATTTATTAAAAGAAGTAGCTGAAGCTGTAGATTTCATTAGTATTCATCTCTATCCAGTTTGGTTAGGGGCTAATGTAGAAGAAGCAATAACATCTAGCATAAAAGAATATAATGAAATAAAAGCATTATATCCAGATAAACAAGTGATTATTACAGAAACAGGATGGCCAACAAAATCTAATGGTGGTCAAATACCAAAAGAAAATGCAAATGAATTAAATCAGCTATTCTTTAACAATGAATTGGATAAGTATACAAGAGAACATGATATCATTTGTTTCTTTTTTGAAGCATTTGATGAAATGTGGAAAGGTTCAAATGCTTTAGATGAACCTGAAAAAAATTGGGGATTTTATTATGACGATCGAACTCCAAAGAGAATAAAATTGAAAAAGTAAAATAGAAAAAAAGAACTAAATTTATGTGAGAATCAAGTTTGATACACAATCACATTATAATAAGTTCTTTTTTATTTAGTATGATTAAAAAATATAGCTTTAACAAAAATACTTGTATTAATATCAAAGGGCCATTCAAACCATTGGCTCTTTTTTATAGTTCGTGATTTTAAAAAATGCTCAAGACCATAGTCTCCAATACCAATACCATATGTTTTAACATAATTTGAATGAAACTTAGACATTTGGGTTTCGTCATCTATTATTATTTTGATTTTTTGATAAAATTCTGAATTAATTTTAGCTTCAAAAATATCAGATACTACACATAGACGACCAGTATCACTTAGTATTGATGATATATTGAAGTTAAATGTTTGAATAACTGTAGGCATTATATCTAGAGCTTGAGATTCAATATAGTTTAATAAATTTTTCGGATAATTTAATGATGAAAGTATAGTAATATCTTTAAGTATTTGTTGAAGAAGAAGTTGTGTATAAATAGGTGTAACGATTACTACATCATATTTAGTATCGAAAACAAATTTATGTTGCTTGATCTCTTTTTTTAAGATAGAAAAGTAGGCTTTAATTTCTGATTGGTTTGTAAATGATAACATTTTATTTATAAAATCGTTCCAATAATCACTATGTCTTAACCCTGTATATTCCATCTCTTTTAATTGGATTTTATGAGCTGCAGATTTATATTTATGTTTTGCTTTTTCTAAAGCTTTTATATCAATATCGGAAAGTGTAATCGTATCAAAAAGATGTGCAAACACATCAAGATCTATATCATCAAGATTTCCAGCACCTAAAATGATAAGGTTTTTATGTTTGTTTTTAATGCATTCATATAAAAAGGTAGTCAATCTTTTTCGATAAGATGACCAATTATCAAATCTTTTTATATCAGATGCATTTAGTATTTGATTGAATGCTTTGATTGTGCTCATATAAATAAACCTCGTATTTTACTATCATATTTACATATTTTACCATTTTTTTATGGCTACATTATATTTATTCTTATCAATATAGAATTTTGAAAATCAAAGTATATTTCTTTAAAAATCATGATATACTATATATGCTGACGGAGATATTGAATTTTTGATGAATTTTAATAAAATATATACTAAAAATCATATACATATTGTATCAAAATTTCGAGTCTAAAGCAATTCTTGAGTTACCCATAAGTTCATTGACAATATTGACAATAAAATGTTGTCGTTATTTACTTATGCTTAATATATAAAACTTTTAGGAGGATGGAAATGAAGTATTTTACTACTTTTGTCACTTTACTATTGATTTATCTGCTTTTAGCAGGTTTTGTAGTAGAAGAAGTGATCTTGGGAAGTGCAGTAAGTGCGGTATTGACTTTCATATTGTTTAAGTACATTGATTTTAATGTTGATGTAACTTTGCCAATTAAACTGGTCAAATTTGTATTTATTTATATCCCAGTATTCATTTGGAAACTACTTCTTGCAAATCTTGATATGGCACGAAGAGTTCTCAGTCCTAAAATCCCTTTAAATCCGGGAATAGTTAAAGTAAAAACGGATATAAAAAGTGATTTAGGAAAATTAACATTAGCAAATTCAATTACACTTACCCCGGGTACGTTGTCAATTGATGTAGAAGGTGAATATATTTATGTTCATAGTGTTGATGTTAAAAACAAAAACGAGGTAGAAATAAGTAAAAATATTTCTGGGCCTTTTGAAAAAATCCTGGGAGGTATCTTTAAATGATTGAAGTTATGGATATTGTGGTTTTTTCTTTAATGGGTTTTGGTATTTTATTTACCTTAGTTAGAATGATTAAAGGTCCAAAATTGAGTGATAGAGTTGTATCACTTGATACGTTTAATATGATTGTTATTGGTGTAATCGTCGTATTAGCATCTGTATTTAAGAGCAGTTTATATTTAGATATAGCCATTGTTTATGCTATATTGGCTTTTCTTGAAACAGTTGTATTTTCTAGATATTTGGAGGGTAAAAACTATGGAAATAATTAGTTATGTTTTTATGACTATAGGAGGCTTATTCTTCTTTTTAGGTGGACTTGGTGTACTAAGAATGCCAGACACGTTTAATCGAATTCAAGCGGGCACTAAAGCAACTACTTTAGGAGCTTTTTCGATTTTGATAGGTGTTGCATTTGCGAATCCTAGTTGGACAGCAAAGATTATATTAATTATTGTCTTTATTGCTATTTCTAATCCAATTGGATCAAGTGTAATTGCTAAAGCGACATATAAATCAAATAATATACCAGATAATTTGGTTATAGATGATTTGAAAGATAGAGGTGAAGATCATGACAACGTTTGATATCATTTCTTTAGTTGTAGGAGTCTTATTATTAGTCATAGCTTTTCTAGCTATTAATTCTAAGAAACCAATTAAAGCAGTCATATTTTTATCAGCTTTAAGTATGCTAGCAGTTGTATCTTTTGTTTTAATGAAAGCTCCTGATGTAGCTATTACTGAAGCTGTTATCGGTAGTGGTCTAGTAACTGCTCTATTTGTTTTCACTCTATTATCTGTAGAAAAGAGGGAAGCAAAATGAAAAATCTATTTGGTTTAGTAATTTCAATTATTCTTGGAGTCATTATTATCTTAGCTTTAAGTAATAGTGCATCGTTTCCTAAATTTGGAGAAGTAGATTTAGCTGATAGAGTTTCTGATCAATATCTTGACCAAGCTAATATTGATGATGTAGGATCTGCTAATATCGTAACTGCAGTAGTAGTTGGATATCGTGGATTTGATACATTAGGTGAAGTTACAGTGTTATTAATAAGTGCTTTAGGTGTTGCGTTAATACTTGGTGGATCTGGTAAACAAAAACGACTTGATTTAAAATTTAAACCTAATTTTATGTTAAGAGTAGGATCAAAAGTATTATTTGTTATTATTTTAATGACAAGTTTATATATCATTCTTCATGGTCATTTAACTCCTGGTGGAGGTTTCCCTGGTGGAGCTATCATTGCAAGTGCTATTTTATTGATGTATCTTGCTGATGATCAATTCAGAAGTAATATTAAAGGATTTAAGATTTTAGAAGGAACTGCAGGTAGTCTATTTGTCATTATCGGATTGCTTGGATTATTGTTTGCCAATTATTTCTTACAAAACTTTATACCTGTTGGAACAGTCGGTTCACTATTAAGTGCTGGTATCATTCCAATCATTTATGTATTAATAGGGTTAAAAGTTGGTAGTGAAATATCTGGAATCGTAGATAACTTCCTTACAGAGGAGGAACTTATATGATACAATATGCAGCTATAATCTTATTCGTGTTTGGTTTTTATGGTCTATTGACTAATAAAAATGTTATTAAGATGATTATTTCATTAAACATTATGGAAATCGGTTTAAATATATTCATCATCAGTATTGGATTTGTTTATGATGGGATTGCTCCTATTATTTCTTCTACAGTTGATGCAGGGTTAATTTATGTAGATCCTCTTCCTCAAGCATTGGTTTTAACAGCAATTGTTATTGGTGTAGGAACTACAGCGCTAGCTTTAGCAGTAGCAAAAAGTATTTATTCAAAACATCATACATTTGATTTAGATGAAGTGGAGGAAGCACTATGAGCGCGATACTATTAATTGCAATTCCGCTTTTAGCGGCATTCTTATCCATTATGTTAAAGAAGTTTGCACCATATCTTTTATTAGGTGTCGGAGTCTTTAATGTTGTTTTATTATTTTTAATTCCTGAAGGGTTTGTTATCCTTGGTGGATTTAATCAACCTTTAGGTATTAATTTATTACTTGATACGTATTCAAAGATAGCTTTAATGCTCGTTAATGCAGTGGTTGTTGTTATTGCGTTTGTAAATATTAAAGAGTACAGTAAGTTTTCAAGTATATTATTAATTGCAATTGCAGGATTAAATGGGTTAATCTTAACTAATGATTTATTTAACTTGTATGTATTTTTAGAAATATCTGCAATTGCAGCTTATTTGATCTCAACATCAAATAAGAAACCTGTTAAGACATTTCATTATATAATTATAGGCGCTGTTGGAAGTAGTTTATTCTTGTTTGGAGTCGTTATTTTATATGCAATGTTTGGAACTCTAAATATGGTTGATTTAATTCAAAAAATACAATTAACCAATAATTATTCACAACTTATTTTGCCTTTCTTATTAATGTTTATAGGTCTTGGAGTAGAAGTGAAATTACTTCCTTTCAACTCTTGGGTTAAAGGCGTTTTAGGTGAATCTAATACGTTGTCTGGTCCTATGATAGCTAGTGCTTATGCAGCAGCTTTTGGATTTGTATTAGGTAGATTGATTACTAATTTATTCTTATTTGAAGGATCATTATTAACAGTTGTTACGGTTATTCTAGCTGTAGGTATTGTTATGGGTGATTTAATGGCGTTTGCATCTAACAAGGCAAGAGAGATATTACTTTATAGCTCTGTTGCACAAGCAGCGATTGTTGCGATGCTATTTGTTAATGGTATTGTCATATGGGCTGTATATTTGATAGTTGCTAATGCACTAAGTAAGTTAGTTATGTTCTTAGTTGTTAATAAAGCAGTTAAAGATGTTGGTAGTGATGAAGTTAATAAACTACAAGGATTATTTTCTAAAAATGTTATAGTAGGTCTAGCTTTTACTTTGGTAACTTTAAGTGTTATGGGATTGCCTTTATTAGTTGGCTTTACGTTAAAGTTAAGATATTTAACAGAACTTGCGAGTCTTAATCAAATTTGGCTTATTGCAGTGATCTTAGTTGCTTCACTTATTGAAGGTATATATTTTGTTAAACTCTTATTGAAACTCTGGTATGAAGGACAAGAGAAAGTAGAAGTTAAATATAATGTCACTTTTAAAGTTGTGTTTGTTATTATCGCAATTGCTTTATTGACATTTGGTACATACTCAACACCTTTAAACAACTTAGATGATTCTATAGATACGATTACGGAGGTGGTTAATAATGGCTAATATTGAATTATTGATTTTATTTCTAGCTGGGTCAGCTTTGATTAGTTATGTGTTAACAAGATTTAATGCAAATATTGGGTCGTTTTTCACAATATTTGTAACAATGTTTGTATTTGTATCACTTGCTGGTTTTGGATTTGCGATGAATTTAGATACAACCGTTAATTATTTACCGGGATTCACTTTTTCACAGTCATATCTTGGGTTTTATTTTGTAATCATTATTACCTTTGTTTATTTAATGGTAAGTTTCTTCCATCCTTATTTTATAAATAAATTTAAATATAGAAGTTCTTATAATTTCTTATTCTTATTAAGCTTAGCAGGTATTATTGGGGCATTTTATACAAATAACTTCCTACAATTATTTTTCTTCTTTGAATTAGTTATTTGGACAACAATGTTCTTGATTCCTCAAGGTAAGAGTAGAGAAGCAGCGGTTTCCTATTTTGGATTTTCACTTGCTGGATCGGTTGCGTTATTATTGGGTATCTTTATGATATTTAGCCAAACTGGAACATTTGATATCAATGCAGGATTAGCTGGTTTAAGTGGAACAACATCAGTTATTGTATTTATATTGTTCTTAATTGCAGCATTTGCAAAACTTGGAGCTTTTCCACTTCATATTTGGCTTCCTATTGCACATGGTAATGCACCACATCCATTTTCTCCAGTTTTATCTGGAGCATTGGTTAAATTAGGTGCGTTTATTGCAATATTTGCATTAATAAAAATTGCACCAAACACACAAACCATTGGAGTTCTTGATTTACCTCTTGGACATTATATGGTAGCCCTATTAGGTGGCCTATCTATTATCTTTGGGACTTTAATGGCGATCAAAGAAGATGATGCAAAGAAATTGTTAGCTTATTCTTCTATGAGTCATGGCGGTTATATATTAGTTGCATTTAGTTTAATGAACGGTCTAGCATTTGCTGGTGGACTATATCATATCTTAGCACATGCACTTGCTAGTGCAGGAGCATTTATGGCAATTGCAGCAGTCGCTAGAGTGACTGGCACAACTAAGATGAAAGAAATGGGTGGTATGATTCATAAAATGCCTATTACTTATCTAGCTTATTTGATTGCAATTATCTCTATGGCAGGTATTCCACCAATGGGAGGATTCATTTCTAAATGGATTATCTTCCAGGCAGTTATTGATAAAGGGTTAATCTTTGTTGGTATAGCAGTATTCTTTGGTAGTATTGGTTCATTCTTATACGTGTTTAGACCTTTAGCAGCATTATTCTTAGGTCAAGAATTAACAGAATATAAACATGTTAAAGAAGCACCAATCTTAATGTTGATTCCAACATTTATCATTATGGGATTAAATATATATACTGGTGTATTTCCAGCGAAAATATTAGATTTTATAAACAAAATCATTGTAGAAGTTGGCTACGTTCCAATTAGCGTTTCTACATATGCAATTACTGGAGCAAACGATAGTATTCTTAATCCAGGATTGATTAGTTTAGTATTTGGCATTGGTGTATTAATTGCGTTTATCATTTTCATCTTATTGAAAAAATCAAGAAAAGTTGAACTAATGGATACATATACTGCAGCTAACTTTGTACATGATGAACATCTATTACATTACACAACTGATTTTTATGCTCCTTTAGAAAGACTTTATGAGAAACAAAGTAATTGGATGACGTTATTCTATCAAGCTTTAGCTCAAAAAGTAAAAGATTTAGGTAGTTTTTGTAAGTATCTGTTTATGTCAAATCACATAGGTAGGACTTTACTGTGGATTATGCTTATCATAATTGCACTATTGTGGGGTGAAGCACTATGATCTTAAATTTATTATTAGGCGTAGGTATTGCATTATTTGGTTTTGTTTTACAAACTTCACTTGCGGGTGTTAATCGTAAAATCATCGGAAGATTGCAAAAACGTCATGGACCTAAATGGTACCAAGAATTCATTGATATCTTTAAATTATTATCTAAAAGAAGTGTTACACATGGTTGGATCTTTGATTTTGGTGTAATTATGGCTCTTGGTGGTATCATTGGTACTGCTATGTTTATGCCACTGACAACATCATTCTTAGCTTTTGAAACTTTTGATAATTTCTTTATCTTTGTATATTTAATAGCAGTTGGTATGTTAGGTATGGCAATGAGTGCAAGTGGATCAGGTAATCCATGGGCAAGTATTGGAGTTATGAGAGCTTTAACAACAATGTTAGCTTATGAAGTTCCATTTTTGGTAGTCATTTTAACAATTATTAAATTAGCTGATTCGAGTTCTTTAACTCAAATTGCATTATATCAACAAATGGCTGGTAACAATTGGTTTATCATTGCATTGCCACTTGGTGGTATCGTAGCTGTATTGGCTTTAATGGGTATGCTTGGTAAGAAACCATTTGAAACATATATCGCTCCTGCAGAAATTGCGTCAGGTCCGATGGTTGAATATGGTGGAAAACAACTAGGTATGTTATTCATTATGCATGAAATTACAGTTTTTATTGAAGTTAGTTTATTTGTTCACCTTTTCTTAGGTGGTGCATCAAATATATTTATCTTCTTAATTAAGTACGCTGTCGTTTATACATTTGTAAATCTTATTTCAAATGTTAATGGACGATTTAAAATTGATCAGGTTGTTTTATTCTTCTACAAATGGCCATTATTAATGGCTGTTGTACAAGCAATCATAGCAATCTATTTTGGATGGGTGATATAATATGAAAAGCACAAAATTTACACCGGCAAGCAAATTGTCGAAGGCAGAAATAGATCGTAAATGGTGGGAAGTTGGTGATTTCTTCAGAAGAAACTCACTCTGGATGTTAATGTATTGTACAGGATGTTGTGCAATAGAATTACCACCTGCAATGACATCAGCTTATGATATGGAACGTTTAGGTATGGGGCCAATGGCTACACCTAGACAAGCTGATATTTTGTTAGTATCAGGTTATTTATCATTAAAGACATTAAGAAGACTTATTTATACATACGAACAAATGAGTGAACCAAGATATGTGGTTGCTCTTGGTAGTTGTCCTATCAATGGTGGTATTTATCATGACTCTCATGCTGTTATTAATAAATTAGATCAATATATTCCTGTAGATGTATATGTTGCAGGATGTATGCCTAATACAGAATCAGTTATGAATGGATTTGTAGATTTAATGGATCAAATTAAGAGAAAAACAGCTGTTGGTTGGAAAAAATATCATGAAAATAATGCATGGTATAAAGAAAATCAAAAAACTTCACTTGGGGAGGTAGTTGTCCATGACGAATTCCATGAATAATATAGAGTTTGTAAATGATTTAGTTAAGGGGACTGTTGAAGTTGTTAAAAGCGAAGTTATTGATAAATTCCAAGTAAGCTTTGAAATTAAGAAAAATGAAGTTCATTTATTATTAACAAAATTAAAGAGTGCTGGTTGGATTCAATTATCTTATTTAAGTGCAATTGATTGGTTAGAAGAAAATAAGTTTGAATTAATTTATATTTTAATGAATTGGGAGAAACCAGTATATATTCAAGTTAGAACAAAAATAGATAGAGAAAATCCAGTTATGGATTCTATACTACCAATTTTTGGTGGTGCTAAATATTACGAAAGAGAAGCACATGAATTTTTTGGAATTGCTTTTCCTGGAAATCCTGATTATGAAAAACAACTTATTCTTGAAGGCTGGGATGATATTCCACCTTTGAGAAAAGACTTTGATCCAAAAGCTTATAGTGATAAGAAATTCCCTCAAAGAGATTATCCTCAAGACTATTCAGTTAAGGATCCAAAGGAAAGTAAACAAGCAAAAAGAGAAGCTAGAAAACAAAGAGCTGAATCTTTAAGAGGAGGTAAAAAACAATGAAACAAATGAAATTGTTTTTAGGTCCTCAACATCCTGGTATGCATGGTAATGCATCTGTTCATATGTTTGTCGATGGAGATATTATTAAAAAATCATATTTATTACCAGGTATGTTACATCGTGGATTTGAAAAAGCTATGGAAAGAAAACTATGGGTTCAAAACATTAGTTTAATACCTAGAGTTTGTGTTCCTGAGCCAGATATAAATGAAATGGCATATGCAATTGGTGCTGAAAAATTATTAAAATTAGAAGTTCCTGAACGTGCACATTGGATTAGAATGATTATTCTTGAATTTGCTAGAATATCATCACATCTCATGTCATATGGTGGCCTTGGTGGCCCAACAGGAAATTATACCTTAATGTATCATGCACATGCAGACAGAAACTTAATTCTTGATATCTTTGAACAAATCACAGGTGCTAGAGTTTATCACCAATACATCGTTATTGGTGGTGTAAGACAAGACTTACCTAAAGGTATTGAAAAAGACATGCATGAGTTTCTTGACAGTTTAGAATCAAGACTTGGTGAGTATCGTGACTTAGGTGTTGATAACCCATCTATTATTAAGCGTATAAAGGATACTATTATGCTTCCTAAAGAAGTTGTTTGGGATTTAGGTGTTACAGGTATTGGTATGAGATCAGCTGTAGGTAAAGCTTATGATTTACGTAAAGTCATGCCTTATGCAAGATATGATCAAGTAGAATTTGAAGTACCTACATCTACATATAGCGATGCTAGATGTAGAGTAGATATAAAAATAAAAGAAATTCAACAATCAATAAATATTATTAGACAGTGTTTAGCTAAAATGCCTGAGGGTGAAGTTAGAGTTAAACCAGGTAGAGGACAGTCTATGCGTTGGACAGTTCCTAAAGGATATGTATATAGCCCTATAGAATCTTCTAGGGGTGAATTTGGATATTATATGGTTTCAAACGGTGGGACTAATCCTTATCGTATAGGTGTTCGTGGCGCTAGTTATCCGCAAGGATTACTAGGTATTGAAAAATATATGCCAGGAACAAGAATTGATGACGCTGCCCTATGGGTAGACACGATGGGTGTATGTTCCCCAGAGATAGATCGGTAGGTGGATAATATGGACGAAAAGAAAAAATACCCTAAATCAAGCATATTTAAACCGCTAAGACATTTTAAATATCTATTCAAAAAACCTGTAACTCATCCAATGAATACAATTTTTACTAAGAAAAACGCAAGTTATTTAAATGATAATTTATTAATTAAATTAAAATCAAGATTAGACTCTAATCCACGAACTGCACCAGATAATTTAAGAGGTTTTCATGTTAACGATTGGTCAAAATGTATTGGTTGTTCAACTTGTGAATCAATTTGCCCAACTGACGCGATTAAAATGGTTGAAAGAACTGATTTACCTATGGTTGCAGGAGCTTATCAACAAAGACCAGTGATTGATTATGGTAGATGTTGTTTTTGTGGACTATGTGTAGATACATGTACAACTGAATCATTAAAAATGAGTAAAGAATATATCTATTCAGACTCTGATCCTGATAGTTTCTTACTGATGCCTGAAAGTACATGGCAAGGTGAAGAAGTTGAAATAGGTTATGTTAAAAATGCAACAACTGATTTACTTGATTTAAAGAGAATACCTATGGATCATATAGGTGCAGATGAAAGAGTTAAAAGCTATATTGAAGTCATCAGAGGTTATTCTAAAGAATTTGCTAAACAAGAAGCTGCCAGATGTGTTGAATGTGGTGTTTGTACCACAGCATGTCCTGTACAAATGCATATACCACAATACATCAAAGCTATTTGGGAAGATGATATTGAAGGTGGCTTGAGAATTATGTATGAAACAAATCCACTACCAGGCGTTTGTGGAAGAGTTTGCACACATAACTGTGAAACTGCTTGTGCGATCGCTGTAAGAGGCGAAGGTATCGCGATTCGTTGGTTAAAGAGATACATTATTGATAGTGCACCTGATGATATGTATGAAAAGATATTTAGCGAACCAGTATCAGAAATCATTGATGCGAAAATCGCAATTGCTGGATCTGGCCCTGCAAGTCTTAGTGCTGCATATTATTTAAGAGGACTAGGTTATAAAGTAGATGTATTTGAAGAAAAATCTAGACCAGGTGGCGTCGCTAGTTATGGTGCTCCTCAATATAGAATTCCTGATTATGCAGTAGAAAAAGATATTAACTTCATTAAAAAGATTGGTGTTAATTTTAAAACTAATGTAAGAATTGGTAAAGATATCACTTTAGATGAATTAAGTAAAGATTATGACGCAACGTTCTTAGGTACAGGTTTCTTTAAAGCAAGAAAACTAAACATTCCTGGATCTGATCATATAGATGTTATTGGCGCTATGGACTTCCTACCTTTAACTAGAGATTTAGCTAGAGGTGATTTGAAAATAGAAGATATTAACGTTAAAGAATCGGCTGTAGTTGTAGGTGGTGGTGATGTTGCATTTGATGTAGCAAGAAACTTAATTAGAATACAACTTATGAAATTTGGAAAAGCTGATGTAAAACTTACATCACTTGAAAGCCTAGATATTCTACCTGCTAGTAAAGAAGAACTTGAAGAAGGTGGCCAAGAAGGTGTTCAATTCCATTTTGGTAATGGACCTCAAGAAATCGTTGTTAACAAGGGTAAAGTTGAAGGCTTAAAAGTTTGGAAATGTTTAAGTGTCTTTGATGAAGAAGGTAAATTTAATCCTAAATTCGATCAAGCACAAGAATCAATACTTAAAGCTAAACAAGTGTATTTCTCAATTGGTCAAGCACCAGACTATGATTACCTACCAGAAGACATTCAATCAAAAATAACTTTTGTTAGAGGCAAAATTAAAGCTGATATGAATGGTCAAGTTGATGGTGTTAAAGGGTTATTTATTGGTGGAGACATTAATAGAGGACCAGATATTATCACAGCAGTATCAGATGGACATAGAGCAGCAATAGGCATTGATGATTATCTTTATAAGAAATCTAAGAAAACAGAAGCATCAGATTACTTTAAAGAAATTAGAGAAGCTATTAAAGTCAACAATCCTGATTTAGCTTTAAAACCAATTAAAAAATAAGTATATAGCATAAAATAAACCCTATAAAAGCACTTAAAATAAGTTGCTCTATTTATAGGGTTTTTATTTTCTAATTGTGTCATGCATGCTTATTAAAAAATCATATAGAAATCAAATATTGACATGTGATATAATAAGACTAATAGAATTATAAAGATTATAGATAAATTATTAATATGAATGCTAAAAAAGTTGGGAGGCAAAGTTATGAACTTAATTAAAAGATATGTTTTATTGATCGTTATTTCAACTTTGCTTGCTTTTTCTTATGCTATGATTACAACTAAGATAGAAATTGAAACGCTAATCAATTGGTCAGCTTATCTTGTGCCTAGTATATTCGTATTTAATATCATGGTCTTCATTGCTATATTTAGTGAAGCAGTGTCTATATTAAAGAAAATTGCGTCTATAGATTTTAATGGTGTATTTATGCCATTGAATATCAAAAACAAAGATTATATGCCCTTATTTAAGTTATCAATTGAAATTAAACCAAACCATTTAAGATCAGTAGTGAGTCGTTGCTGATTGATCTCCTTTTTAATTAAAACAAAAAAAAGGAGATTATAACAAATGAATAAAATTAAAGCATTTATAGCAAGCTATAAATCTATTTTAATGTTGAAAAAAACATTAAATAAAACATATAATATCAAAAGATATATACTTGTTTATACAATTACATTTTTAACGATGGGGTTAATTTTTACTGTATTATTCCCAAGCGATACAATTACTGAGAATCTAGGCTATGTTGTTATGTCTGTCATAACAATCTTTTTAGGTTCTTTTTTAGTTGCTTTATATGATGCAGAGGAAGTCTTTAAAAAAAGATATAAATTATCGTATTCAATCAAGACAGTTTTATTTTTCGAAGGATTGGAAAAAGCAACAACAATTTTTATTATCATGAGTCTTTTATTAAGTAAGTATTTTGAGTTGTTAGCACCAACTTATTTAGTGGTTATGTTATTTGTAGCAGCAATCATTTTAGGGATCGTTGTACTTATCGTTAATAGGTCTCTTAAAGATAATTATTCAATATCTAAATCTATCATCATAGATTCAGTTTCAATCTATTTGTTTTTCATGATCATTCCAAAAGTGATATATATAGAACAAATATTTTATGCGTTTGTAGTTTACAGTTTACTTTTACTAGGTTTATTACTAGTTAAATTACTACTACTAGAGTATACGAAATTCACATTTATTAAGTTTAAGACAATAAAAGCAATGTTTTTTATCACACTAATCATTATCTTTTTTACAATCTACAATATATATGACCATAATGTGATGGGAAAACCAATTATCAAGCGTGAATTTAATTTAGATATGAGTGATCCAGGCGGCATTGCATATAACTCTTTGGTACATGAAGATAAAATTTATGTATTAAATCGACGTTTGTTTGTATATGATCTAGATACTGGAGGCTCTGAAATTATGTATGACCAAGTTGTCCCTGGATTAGCAACAAATATGGTTGTATATGATGATGCCGTTCATTTTAGATATCAAGTAAGTGGAGAGGAAGATTTAGGATATGGCTATATTAATGAAGCAGGCGAATTAATTGAAGAAGTCAGCGAGAGTTCATGTCAAGTAGAAGATTATATGCAACTTACTAAATTTGGGTATACAATACCCAAATGTTTAGGATCAGAAGACATATATCTTACAGAAGATATCTATTATTCAGTTGATGAAGATAGACAAAGAGCATTATTTTCTACGATTGATACATGGGAAATATATTCTTATCCATTTACAGCTTTAGCTTATGATAATTATGTTCTTGCTAAATTAAATGTTGGACAATCATTTTTCAATAGTACACTAAAAATTATAGATGTTACAATATCTGGTGAAACTGAAAGACAATATTTAAAAATCCCGAAAAATACATCAAATATTAAATTGATGGATATTGATCAAGATTTGATGACATTCATATTTGCCAATAACAATTATATTTCTAGTTCAGTAGATTCCATGATGACATATGATGCAAATGGGAAGTTGCTAGAATATTTAGATATTTATTATCCATATATTGACTATGATGCTGATGATGAAAACATATACCTCATATTCATTGGTGACAATGAAACTTTTGCCTATAAGATATATGTATTGGATAAAGAGCATATTGCAACATTTGTTATGCCAAAATACTCAAAAAGAAGTGAGGTAGCTTTTTCAAATCCATCCTTTGACAGAGAAGAAAAAGTTAATTTAGTATTTGAGATTATATTTAGTGTGATGGTCATTACAATTATAGTTGTTCCAGGTGTAAGGAATAATAATCAAAAGAATCGATAAAAGAAAAATTCATATCAAAAAATAACGCTTGAAGTTTATGACTTCAAGCGTTTTATATTATTCTTTATTTTGATTTCCTTGGTGAATAACAAGTTGAGGAAATGGTATAGTGATGCCATTTTTATCTAATAGAATCTTTAATTCTTTATTTAAAAGTCGTCTAACTTTTAGGCGATCTTTTTCTTCACAATGTGCAATCACACGTACAATAACAGCTGAATCTCCTAGTTGATCAACACCATCATAAATAGGGCCTTGCACAATTTGTGGAATTTTTTCCTTAATCAATGGAAGATTTTGTTTAATAATATCTTCAACTTTATCAAGATCTGCACTATATTCAATGGACACTTCAGAGATTGCAAAAGATAGTTCTTCAGAAAGATTAACGATTTCTCTTATATCAGAATTTGCGATAATCAATATATTACCATAAATATTTTTTATTCTTGTGTTTCTAGGACCAATTTCTAAAACTTCACCTCTAAAATCACCGACTTCAACAAAATTACCGACAACAAATTGTTTCTCAAAGATGATTGATAACCCTGCAAAAACATCTTCTAGTAAACCTTGAGCTCCAAATGATATAGCTAAGCCAGCAATCCCAGCTCCAGCTAATAGTGTTGGTGTTGGAACATTCCAAGCAGACAACACAAGAATTAAGGCAATGACCATAAACGCAAATTTTGTCATTGATATGATCAGAATGCCAATGGTTTCTTTTCTAGTATTGTTTTTTGTGAGTAATTTAATAAGTACTGAAATCACATAATATAAGATACCTATAAATAATATGACTGCGATACTTTCTAAAATATTGATATAGTTGTTTTTAAAAAGACTCACAACATCAAAAAATTTTCCAATTGAACTATCGATAATAGTTGCAAAAGCACTATCTGGAAATAAAATATTTGCTAGACTTCCAATCAAGATAAATATAATGATGATACCTAAAACTATCCATTTGTGTAAATCTAAATTACTTGTTTTTTCTTTTTCTTGTTTTTTCATTTGTTTGTCTCCTTAGTTTAATATAATAATTTCAATGATTTGAGTGATTAAAAAATTGTTTTGGCTTTGCATACCTATGATGATTTGATAATCAGAAGAAGTTGGTATAAATATGGTAAATGAGATTGATTTATCATTTGGATTGACATCAAAGATATATGATTGTCCATCCAAATACATATATTGATCATCTAATGTTTCATAGGTTTCAAAATAGGCATATTGGAAATAATTGTTTGGATCATTTAGATTGATTGTAACTTCCATGTAATCATCAAATGTCTCTATGCTAAACGTATATGTATAAGAATCAAGTGTTGTTGTTTCTTCTTGATAAACAATTTGGGTTTCTTGCCTTAAGGTCTGTGGATTTTGATATGTTGCAAGACATTCAAATGTGTATGTTGTACCTGGTGATAAGTCTTTGATGACAAATTGATTTTCTCCATATTCACCTTCTAGTAAAATAACTTGATCAGTTCTGATAAGAAAATCATTTTTATAAATATTCATTTGATAACTAATGGATTCTATAGACATATCATTGTATACATAAAAGCCGATTTCTTCACTATTTATAAAATCCATATAAAGTGATGTGTAGAGTTCAAACTTTGGTGTTACCCAAATTTCATCTAGTATTATAGTGTCATCAACTGTGGTTGCTTCTAGGTATATATGAAAAGGCTCATATGTATAAATATCAGTTAATACAATAGTCTCTCTATTTGAAGTAATAGCAATAGATTGATATTCAAATTCTGTGCCATGTCCATAACTATAGCCATAATATAAATCTATAGAAGTATAGGCTAAAGTGGGGTCATTAATGGATATATCGACATCATAGGTTGTCATAAAATCCATTTGATCAGGTGTGACTGATAATATCGTTCCACCAATTTTTTCTTTGGTTGTGATTTTTAGGGTGTCTAGTCTTTCTTGTCCAAAGCCTTTATTTCCATAAACACTTAAACGATATTCAGTGTTTTGTTCTAAATCAGTAAAATAACCTGAGTTTTCACCCAAGTTAATCGCATGCTCATAATATTCTAATTGATTTTCAAGCACAACAAAAACTGTAGATAAATCTAATGCATTGTCTTGATCAGTAATATTGACTTGATAGACTATTTCATCAGTTAAAGCGACAGCTTTTATAATTTCTGCTTTAGGAGAAGCAGGAATTAAAGTAACAGCAGCAACAACTGCAACTGTAGCCATAGCAAAAGTAGACATTAAGTCTTTGATGGCTTCAAAACGTCTTTTATTTTCTTCATTTTTTCTGTTACGAGATTTTCGCATTTTATCCCCATATTTTAAAATTTATAAAAACAAAGGCTAAATCGTGATGTATTATATTTATTATATAACATAAATTATAAAATGGAAATATCAAATTAAGGTTATTGTAATTAATGTTATAATAAAATTATAAGAGGTGATGATTAATGAAGATACTCATTATAGGTGGTAAAAGATTTGTTGGATATCATATTGCAAAGGCTGCCGAGGCTAGAGGACATGAAATAGTTTTTTTTAATCGCGGCAAAACAAATAGTAAATTATTTCCAAAATCAAAAAATATTATAGGTGATAGAAATACAGATATGTATAAATTAGAAAACATGAAATTTGATGCAGTTATTGATACATGTGCATACTTTCCTAAACAAATTGAAAAAAGTTTGAATGTTTTAAAAAACAATTTTAATAGATATTTATTTATATCGTCTTTTTCAGTTATTAATCCTAAAGAAGAAGGGTTTGATGAGACTGTTGATCTAGTTGACTTAGACTTTAATTCAACAAAAATAACAGGAGAAACTTATGGACCTTTAAAAGCTGCTTGTGAGAAACAAGTAGTTGATATGATAGGCATTGAAAAATCGATCATCATCAGACCAGGCTATATAGTAGGAGAAAAGGATTATACGGATAGATTTACCTATTGGCCAGTTATGATTAACTATATGGATAACATGATCATTCCAAAAAATGATCAATTTAACTTTAAATATGTAGATGCAAAAGACTTAGGTAGTTTTGTGATTCTTGCTTTAGAAAAAGAATTAAGTGGAATCTATCATTTACAAGGGCCACAAGAAGATTTAAAATTTATTGACTTCATTAAAACATGCCAAAGCATTTTAAATCCATCATGTAATTTAATAGAATTAGAATACGCTTGGTTTAAAGAAAATGATATTATAAAACCACTTTCTTTTCCTTTATATAATGATGATCCATTTGGCAAGCTAATATATTCTGGAAATCAATTAAAATCTTATCAACATGGATTTGCATCAAGAGATTTAAAAGATACGATCATGGACGCATTTAACTGGTTTCAAGAAGTTAAAGGTGATGCAAATGAGATTGCAGTTGGTATGAAACCTTTTGAAATGAAAGAATATTTAAAAAAACTTAACCAAGGTTAATTTAATACTAGAATTTTTTTATTTAGGTAATTACAATATGTTATAATGAATATATTATTTATCAAGTTAAGAATAGATTTAGGGGAGGTTTTATGAAGATATTACTTAAAATAGTAGGTGTTTTTGTAATTGCTTTTTTACTAATTAGTTGTGATAAACCAATAGAAGAACCAGAGATTGTAGAGCATACAATTTCTTTTGTTGTACCTGAAGGAATTGAAGCTTTAGATGATATAGAAGTTGAATCAGGAAAAACAATAGAGCTACCTGAATTAACAGATATAGGCGAGTATCAATGGTATGAAGATTCTGCTTTAAGCATAGTTTTTGATGAAGAAGCACTGATAACTAAAGATATGACTTTGTATCTTGTGGGACAATCTTATGATACAATCACTTATTACATTAAAAATTTTGGTTATGTATATGATATCTATGATGAAAAAACTAATATTTATAATCCAAATGGTGTTACACATCCAGCACCAGAAATAGAAGGATATACATTCATCGGATGGTATTTAAATGAAGATTATTCATCACCAGTAGAAGACTCTCTCTTTATCACTAGTGCAAGTTCTGAAAACTTTTCACTTTATGGAAAATATGAGGTAAACACATATCATATGACATTTGTATTGAATGGTCAATCTTATATTGAATATGATATAGTCTATGATGAATTGATTACTTTAGGAAGACCACAAGTCAAAAATGGACAAACATTTAGTGGGTGGTTTCTTGATGAAGCATTAACCCTAACATTTAATGACCTTCATATGCCAGGTAAAGATTTAGTTTTATATGGATCACTTTTATTAGATACTGAGTTTAGTTCATATACATCTATTGAGATTATAAAAAATATGGCTTCATATGGTGAAGTTATAGAATTCACAGGTATCGTAACAGCCACATTTAGAGGAGAAACATATTTATCCGATGGAATTGAAGCAATAGTATTTGATACTGATGCTGATTTTGAGATTGGAGATAAGATTAGAGTTGTAGGAACTTTCCGACCTACGGGTCTTTCTATAGCCATAACAGAAGTTATAGAAACAGAAGTTATACAAACTGGTTTAGAAAATCCTTTTGATGTAAGTGAATCTACCATTAAGGATTTAATTGATAATTATTTTGCAGATATAGATCAATTAGGACAAAAATTTATTATAAGCGGTGAGTTTCAATTTATTGATGGTAACTATATGGGTATATATGATGAGTTTGGCAATTATCTTGTTATCATAATTGAAAATTTAATTGATTCATTTGAATTAAGAAATTATGCAGATAAGACGGTAACATTGGAAGTTATTTTACTTGGTTATCTGTATAGAGGACTTAATATAGGTTATAGTGGATTACTTGACGACATTACAATCATTGAAGATAAAGATGATCAATTGAGTTTATCTGAAGATATTTTATGGATTAGAGAGTTTATGCCAATGGGTGTTTACTATAAAGTAGACATTCCTTCATATGCATTTAACGGATCAAAAGTTTCTAATATTGAATGGTCTCATCCTCAGTATTTTAATGATTATAATTATTTTGTTGAAGAACCTGAAAATGGCTTCAATTTTACATTATCACTTACTTTGACTAAGGGAGATTATAGTGAAGATATAGAACTTTCATTTATCTATGTATATCCTTGTTTAATATCAGATATTATAAATTTAGAGACGTCAAGGGTTATTACAATCAATGGATTTATTTATAGTATTAATGATGATGGTTTTTATTTACATAGTTTGTATGATGGTGTTTACATATTCGTTAACAATAAAGATGCTTTAGAAGATTATGGTATTGGTGACTCTATTAGTATTACCGGAAACTGGGATGATAATGAGTTAGATGCTTATGAAATTAGAGAGTTTGTTAACTATATAACCTATGTACCTTATATGATAAAGGAATTATCAAATGAATTTCGTTTAGAAATTGAACAACACCCATTTTCTTCAGCTATCTATGTAGGATATTTCAATGTAATCTATGATGATATATCAAATGAGATTGAATTGCAATCATTTGAAACTTTAAGTATATATATAGAAGCAATTTCATTCATTGATATTGATTTTTTAAAAGAATTTAATAATTCGACTATAGAATTACGGTTTGTTGTTAATTTGGATGATGAAATTATATTTATAGGATTTGAATAAATAAAGATTTTGACTATTTGAGATAAAAAAATAAGAATTAAACATAGGATTAAAAGTTGATGATACAATAATAATAGATTATACATGGAGGATATTACAATTAATAAAATATATATAACGCTAATGATATTAGCGATAACCTTAACTGGATGTAGTGCAACTGTTGATCAAGAAGAAGAGGTGATTGATTTTTCACAATTTCCTTATGAGACTTACTTAAAAAATGATAATCCTGTTGTTACGATTACTGTAGAGGATTATGGAGATATGAAATTACAGCTTTTCCCTGATTTAGCAAAAAATACAGTAGATAATTTTATAAAATATATTTATCAAGGATCTTATGAGGGTAGTACTTTTCATAGAATTATAGAAGACTTTATGATTCAAGGTGGTATCGTGTCTAATCCAAACTGTCAAATACAAGGCGAGTTTTCATCAAATGGTATTGCAAATGATTTATCACATCAACGTGGTGTTATATCCATGGCAAGAACATCTATAAAAAATAGTGCAACTAGTCAATTTTTTATAGTTCACAATGATAGTGTCTTTTTAGATGGTAGTTATGCTGGATTTGGTGGTTTAATAAGCGGGTTTGATATATTAGATCAACTTGCTGGTGTTTCTACCAACTCAAGTGATGGCCCCTTAGATGATGTTGTGATTACCAGTATATCTATTGATTTAAAAGGATATGAAGCTGGCCAAGTAAGTTGTGCAAGTTAATCAATAAACAAAAAAAGGGCAATGCCCTTTTTTATTTGAAAAATATATGGAGTATCAGTCTTCAGTAAAGCCTTCATTGATTAAATAGTCTTTTACTAAAGCAATCGTTTCTAAAGAAGTTTTTGGTGGATTGGTTGTTAAGGTCGTGATATTTAATTCTGAAAATGTTTTATTTTTAAAATCTAGATCAATAACAACACTATAATTAAGTGATTCAAGCGTGAGTATACCAAACTCTACAACAGTAGTATCTAATACATCTTTAATGAAATTATCTTTTTGTAATAAAAGATTTTCCATCGTGTCTTGATTAGTGAAATTAAAGTAGACATCTGTTGCAGTAAAGATATAACTATAACTATGAGTGATAGGATTAAAATAAACTGTAGATATTTGACTAATTTCAAGGATTTCATCAAAATCTATATAAATTTGTTTACTGATATCAAACATGTCTTCTATATCCAAAGTAGTATCGGAAATATCTTCAAATTTAAGGATATATATAAAGTACTCATCTCTGAAATTAGAATAGTCGACAAGCACACTTTGATCGAAAAAATCAAGTGATGCAGCAGATTCTATAACCATTGTTTCAATTAAATGATTGCGAGTTGCTGTGTCACATGTATTAGACTCATTTTCTTCGATAAGGTTTTTGATGCAAATTTCAAGTTCTTTTTGTGTATCACTTAATTTTGTACACCCACTAAGTAATAAGGCAAAAAGTAAAATCATAATTGTTAGTGTTTTTTTCATAGTATATCTCCAAAATCCAGTATGTTTAACATTAGATTTAGTTTACTATGAATGTATAGAAAATACAATAAAATATTATTTTTTATTTATATACATATAAACTATAAATTCATATTGACTTTTGATATGTATGAGCGTAATATTTAAGATGTTGCTATAAATTAAGAATATATTATTGGGGTTATTTATGTCTAGATTAAAGCCTAAACTGTTTTCTGTGATGAAGACATATACAAAGGCACAGTTTTTAAAAGATATCATTGCAGGAAGTATAGTAGCTATCATAGCGCTTCCTTTGTCTATTGCTTTAGCTATCGCTTCAGGCGCTTCTCCAGAATCAGGATTATATGCGGCAATTATAGGTGGATTTATTATTTCCTTTCTTGGTGGAAGTAGAGTTCAAATTGGTGGTCCAACTGGAGCATTTATGGTCATCGTATTTGGAATTATTACCGAGTTTGGTATGGATGGATTGATTATTGCTATGATTATGGCAGGAATTATAATGATTTTTTTAGGGTTGCTTAAAATGGGAACTATGATCAAATTTATTCCTTACCCTATCATAACTGGATTTACAAGCGGAATAGCTTTTGTCATTTTCTCTTCACAAATTAATGATTTTTTAGGTCTTGGTATCTCTCAAGTCCCTTCAGATTTTATAGATAGATGGAAATCCTATGCTCTAAATTTTTTAAAAATTGATTTAATGACATTTTTGATTGGTGCACTTACACTGATTATTATTATATTTTGGCCAAAAGTTAGCAAGAAAATTCCTGGTACTTTAATAGCATTGATCATAGCTTCATTACTAGTTGGATTATTTGATTTAAATGTTGCAACAATAGGAACTAAATTTGGAACACTTTCTTCAAGTTTTCCAAAGTTTCAAATGCCAACCATAACTTTTGATTTAATCAAGTTACTTATAGCACCAGCATTTGTTATTGCATTTTTAGCCTCAGTTGAGTCGTTGTTATCTGCAGTTGTATCAGATGGTATGATTGGAAGTAAACATCAATCTAATATGGAATTGATTGCACAAGGTGCAGCAAATATTGGATCTGCATTTTTTGGAGGTATTCCAGTAACAGGTGCACTTGCTAGAACAGTAGCAAACATTAAAAATGGTGGTAGGACTCCAATTGCTGGCATTACACATTCTATTGTTCTATTAATCATATTAGTATCTTTAATGCCACTGGTACAACATGTACCATTGACATCTCTTGCGGCTATATTATTCATTGTTGCTTATAATATGAGTGAGTGGAGAGAGTTTAAAGGACTTTTAAAGTCACCAAAAAGTGATGTTGCGATTTTATTAACAACTTTTGTTTTAACTATAACTGTTGATTTAGTTGTTGCACTAGAGATAGGTTTAGTAATGTCTATGTTCTTATTTATGAAGCGTATGAGTGATGTATCAGATATTTCAATTAAGAATTTAGATTTTACAGAAACAAATCATGCAGATGGTGAAAAAGCTTATACAAATGAATCCAAAAAGTATCCTTCATTAGATGGTGTGAAAATGTATCAAATTAATGGTCCATTTTTCTTTGGAGCAGCATTTAAATATATTGAAGCAATTAATCAGCTTGATACAAAGATTGAATATCTTATTATAGGCATGAAGCATGTTCCTGCTATAGATGCAACAGCACTTCATTCATTTCATATATCTTTACAAACATGTAAATCAAAACATATTACTGTTTTGATTACTGGACTTAGATCGCAACCATATCAAACATTATTGAAAGCAAACATGATTGAAAAAATCGGAGAAGATCATATCTTTAAAACCATTGAAGAAGCTGTACAAATGATAAAAAATAATAGGGAAACTAAATAAATATTTTATGATATAATGATATTAAATAATTAAAAGGGGATATTTATGACAAGAAAAGTTACTTTAGAAAGAAAAAAGAGTTTTGTTGCATCAATTATGAAGGTCTATGTTTATGTACAAAGTGGTGAACCATATGATTTAAAATTAGATGGTGTACCATTAAGATTAATCGATCCACCACTTAAAAATGGACAAAGCATTACATTTGACGTTCCAACTTATGATGCATATGTCTATGTTGTATTTGATAAACATTTTCCTAAAAAATATAATGCTAAGTTTTTATTAAAAGCTGGCCAAGAGAGTGTTAAGCTTTATACAAAACCGCGATTAAATCCTTTTAAAGGAAATCCGTTTTCAATTTTTCAATAAACCAACATCTAAACACCTTCCATTACAATGGAAAGTGTTTTTTCATAAATTACACAAAAAAAATTTTACACTTGACAATAGTTCGAATATGAACTATAATTAGTTTGAATTCGAACCAAAGGAGGAAATTATGGATCGTATAAATTTTAGAGTATTGGAAAAGTTTTCAAAAGATATTGAAAGAGGGTTTAGACCAGAGGTTGGGCATAAAATCAATAGAAATGAAGTTGAGTTGTTATTTCTAGTTGATGAAAAACCAGATATGCCGTTTAAAGAATATGGGCACATACTTCATCTAGAAAAAAGTTCATTTACGTATTTAGTTGATCTCTTAGAAGCTAAAGACTTAGCAATTAAATTAGATGATGAAATTGATAAGAGAAAAAAATCTATTGTGCTTACAGAAAAAGGCAAAAAAACTGTTGAAATGTTAGAAGTACAGCATCATGAATTTATGCAAAAAAGATTAAGTTTGTTTTCAAAAGAAGAATTTGAATCTTTAAAACAAGCAGTAGAGGTTATCGAATCTCTTGAAAAGAAATTACCAAGAGACCCAAAACATCCTAAACATAGAGATCATTACAATGATTAAGTGTTAAAAAGTGTGTAAAGATATAAAAAAAGACTCAACTTATAAGTTGTGTCTTTTTTTCTTATACTTGTATAGAATACAAGTATTCTCATGATTTTATTCAACTAATTGTTTTTTAGGTGTACCCATGAAAAAAGAAAGAATTAAAGTTATACTAGTAAAAATAACCATGCCTAATATCGCAATATTATAATTGCCAGTTAAATCAAAAGATATTCCAAATGGTAGTGGACCTAGTGCACTTCCAGCTACCATGAATATAGTAGCGGCACCACGAATACTACCTAAATATTTAAGACCAAAATAGTTTGGCCAAAGTATGTTAAGGGTAATATTTTGAACTGCAATTGCTAATCCGTAAAATAAAATAAACATAATAGCTTGTGAAACATTAGTAATTAGAAGCATGAGGATTACCATTGATAAAATCATCATGATTAGAGATGTAGATAAGATGCGCTTTACAGGTTGTTTATCAATAATTGGTTTTGCCATAAAAGGAATAATAAAAGATGGGACAGCGATTAATCCTATAATCATTGCTGCTGTAGCATTATTGATGCCTCTTAAACCCATTAAATTGAAAAAATGAAATGTCATACCTGTTGAAAACATAGCAGGTATCATTGATATAAGACCAGCAATCCAAAATTCTTTTGTTTTGAGGGCTTCTGATAAAGAAAAACTGTTTTTATTCATCTTTGTTAAGCTGCTTTGTACGCTTTGGCTATCTTCATCTTCCTGATTTTCCATGGGAATATTATGGTCTTCTGGTCTATTTGCTGCAAATATATAAACAGTTGGAATGAAAATAAAGAATAATATTAAACTCCAGATTCTCCATGCGTTTTCCCAACCTAATTGAGTGATTAACCATAGATTAAATGAAGGAATTAATAATGCTCCTAATAATCCACCAATAGCTGAAAGACTAATTGCTAGTGTTCTATTTTTTTCAAACCATTTAGGTGTCAATGTGTTAGGTAATAATGTTAGAGATCCTTGTCCAAAATATCTTAACAAGAAAAAACTTATAAAAATCATAACAATATTGGAAGTAAAACTACTAAAAAAAGCCGATAAAGCTAACATAGCTCCGGCTATCATAATCATTTTTCTTGCTCCATACTTATCTGTTGCTCTACCCATAAAAATGATTAAAGCACCACTTAGAATAGTAGCAATACTATAAGTAGATGAGATAAGTGTAGAAGAATAAGAAAAAACATTTTCATATTCATTTACAAATACACTAATGGAGTATGTTTGACCAGGTGAACTCATAAAGAAAGTAAGATTACTGATGAGAACAATCACCCATCCATAATAAAACTTATTATTTATTTTTTTAATGACTTTTTCCATAAAAAGTCCTCCTACAAGTCATTATTATATCATAGAGTTAGATGAAAATGGCAATCAAATGTTTCATCAAGATAGAAAATGATTTAAAAATGCAGATAAGCCATTTTCTTCATTCATATTTTTGATTTTTCTTGTCAATATTGTATAATTGAATAACAAGGGGTGAGCTTATGAGAAAAGTGCTATTTGTGTTATTGCTTTTTGCTTTCATAGTATCTATAAATGGTTGTCTTGATCAAGACAGAGCATATATAGATAACCAAGACTCAGAAGAAAATATAGAAGATCCTAAAGATGAAGAAGGTGAAGATATTATGGATAACACTTGTCAAGCTAGTGAGTTAGTTTCAATAAACCAAACACATACACTTAATGCAGATGAACTTTGGAGTCATAGCATGGTTTGTGATAATTTAAAATTAGAAAATTCAATGATTAAATTAGATGATAATAACTTCCAAGGCATATTAGAAACTAGTGATTTTCATGTTGAATCTTTTGCTGAACTAGTTCCTACGTGGAATGTAGTTCTTGATGAGAAATCAACAGTAACAATATTCGTAGCTATTGGCAATCATACTGGTTACTCAGATTATTATGCAATGGCTTTATGGAGAAAGACTTATAAAACATCTTTAGAAGATCAAGTAGATCAATATGGCAGAAAAACAATTGATACAATAACACCTAAATTAATAGATATAAATCGAATTAAATTTAAAGTTATTTTTGCTAAAAGTGATACAGATGCTACAGCTTTAAAAAATATAAGTATCACAACTATTCCTAAACAAAGTGAGAATCATTATGATTTTAGTATTTTACAAGAAAAATCTATTTTATTAGAACCAAGACAGCAATTAAGTGTTCCAGCTATTGGAAATCTAATCTGCTCACCAACATCGTTGTCTATGGTATTAAATTACTACAATCATAGTGAGTCACAATCATTGGTTTCCAGTTATGTATTTGATCAAGGTGCACAAATTTATGGGAACTGGAGTTTTAATGCAAGTTATGCAGGTGGATTTGATGATTTATATGCACGTGTACAATATGCAAATGATTTATCAACACTAAGCTCATATATAAATAATGACCAGCCACTTGTATTATCCATAAGAACTCAAACTAAAGAAGAACTAGAAGGTAGTATTATGGCATATCCATCTGGACATTTACTTGTTTTAACGGGCTTCAAACTTATTGATGACACTTGGTATGCTTTAGTAAGTGATCCTGCTGAATATGAAGATTCGAAAGTTAATAGAGAGTATAATCTTCAAGATTTATTAGATGCTTGGCGTGGCTATATATATGTAGTGCAAACTACACCATTTTAAATCATCTTGTGATAAAATAATAAATAGAAGGTTTATAAACAAAAGGAGTTTATCATATGATTTTATTAGAAGTATTTATTTATGTCTCATCTTTATCATTGATTATAAGTTTGATGATTAAAAAACCAATAAAACCTATATATGTCATATTTTTATGGGGGACTTCAGTATTAGCTATTGTCTTGCATTTAATTTTACAAGGATCAAGATGGCAATTTTACTTGCTTTATCTTGCATTACTTCTAATAGGTGTTTTAATATATTTCAGTCTAATCATGAATACGACTTTAAAGACTTTCATAAGAAGAACACTAATGATTATTTCAAGTGTATTTATTGTTATTTCAGCTATTTCTATTTTAGTTTTCCCTATGTATGATTTACCTATACCTAGTGGTAATTATTTAATAGGAACTGAATCTTTTGTAATCGATGATCAAGCAAGATTAGAACTTTATAGTCAAGATCCAAATGATTTTAGAAGAACAAAAATTCAAATATGGTATCCAGCAGATACTATCGATGGATACGAACAAGCACCTTGGCTAGAAGATGGATTGGTTGTTGCTAGAGCACTTAGTAAGGATACAGGATTGCCTGACTTTGTACTAGATCACACTGTAAATATTTTGTCAAATTCATACTTTAATGCACCGATAAGTACTGATTTAGAGAATTATCCTATTGTTATCTTGTCACATGGATGGAGAGGCTTTAGAAATCTTCATACTGATTATGCAGAAGAGTTAGCAAGTCAAGGATATATTGTTGTCGGTATAGATCACTCTTATGGATCAGTTGCAACCTTATTTGATGACGATGATGTAGCCTATCTTAATTTAGATGCATTACCCGACAGACAAACAACAAATGATTTCATAGAGTATGCAAATCAATTAGTATATACATATGCTTCAGATATAACTGCCACTTTAGATTATTTAGAAGATATTAATGATATTGATAGTCAATCAAGATTTAGTGGAAAATTAGATTTAGATAAAATAGGTTTACTTGGTCATTCAACTGGTGGTGGAGCTGATGTTGCTGTTGCACTAGATGATGATAGAATTGCTGCTGTTATCGGACTTGATGCTTGGGTTGAATCTATTAATGAAAATAGAATTAATGTAGGTTTAGACATACCATCTATGTTTTTAAGAAGTGGTAGTTGGGAAACTGGAGAAAACAATGCAAATCTTTTATCCTTAATTGAGCAAAGCACTTATCCATCTATACTTTATCAAATAGATGGCACAACACATTATGATTTTGCGATGGTTTATATGTATTCACCACTTGTTAAAACAATTGGATTTTCTGGAAGTGTAGAAAGTAGATATCTTGTTACTATTTTAAAATCAATGATTACAGATTTTTTTGATGAGGCATTAAAAGATGATGCGAATAGTCAAATAGATCCTAATCAATGGGAAGAAGTAAGAATCATTAATAGCTAATATGATCTATACATAATAAAAAGACCTACAATTTGTAGGTCTTTTTTTTAGATTTTGATTTAGAGATTAATTTATTCTATGATTTAGCTGCATTTTTTTCAAATGCATCAAGATGATTCATAGATGCATCTCTTAATTTAACAAAAACTTCTTTAACATCATCTGGAAGATCATCTTGTTCTAAAAATAAATTATACATAGCGATATTAAGAATTTCAGCTTGAACTCCGATATCAAATGCCTCTTCTACACTACCAATTGAAATCAAATGACTATCTGATGTATCTTCTAATTCTGATAAGTTATAAGTATCAAAAAGTGGAAGTAATAAAGATATATGTGTTTCTTCACTTTTAATAATATTGCTAAATGGTCTAGTAATATCAAATGTTGATAATACGTAATCATATTCTGCACGAGCAGCATATTCATCTTGAAGTGCATAAATAAGCATTTCTTCAATTGTAAATGTTGTTTGATCAAGTGCGCTAACACTTCCATATGAATCATCATCTAGTTCTATAAATTCATCTGATAAATCGATAGTTTCTTGCATAGGAGATAGTGTATTAACTACAGAATCCTCTGATATAGTTTCACAGCCACTTAATAGAAGTAAGCTGAATAATAAGATTGTGCCAATAATAAATTGTTTCATAGTAAACCTGCTTTCATTTTTTAGTTACACTATATATACAATCAAACAAGCAAATTTATTGGCAAAATTTGAAATTTAGTTAAAAGAAATAACAAACTGACAAACATCATCTCCATCAAATAATGATTTAGATGTTTTAATGGATACATCCTTACCTGTGATATATGTCCATATATCAACATAAAAGCCGCCACCACAATTACAATATATAGAATCTAGGTCTGCACCATTTAACAAGTTTTCTCTAACTCGAGGGCAATGACAATAAAAATATTTTTTCTTTAATGGATCAGTTTCATTCATATATTGGTGAAACTTTGAAGGAATCTTAGTTGCGATGATTGTATCATCTTGTTGGATACCAGCAAGGCCCCAACCGTTTTCGATAATCATTTTAGCTTGTTTTTTTGAAAGGTTTTTATCAATGATGATATCTTTTAAAAAACTTAACTCAAGAGCTTCTCTAGTTTTTGATAATGACTGAGTATCACTATAGACTTTTTTGGCTTCATCAAGTTTATGATGCGGTATATGACAGGCATTATCGATAAATAGTTTTTGAATTTGTTCATCAACAGTTTCTTTCTTAAGCGTAGAAATCAGTGTTTTTGAGTATTCTATGGGGGAGTCGATTTCTATTTGACTTACTTTTTGACCAGTTTTTTTATTAACATATTGATCAATATGCTTTAATATTTTTTCTCTCCACATTTTTTCAAAATCATCCATGGTAATCTCCTTTAAATTCAGATTAGCTCATACAAAGATTAAAAACTATGTTAATTCAACGATAAGTGTATCAATATCTATTTCTTTATCAGGATCAATGCTATGGTAATACCATTTCTCATCTAAATCATTATAAATGATACTCCAATTAAAAGTAGATCTAATAACGACAGTAGACCCACTAATTGTTTCAAAAACAAATTGATATCCAGGCTCAATATCTAATCTTAATGCACTGCCAGAAGGTTTGTATAAGATATGCAAAACAAATGTATCCCAATCTTCCGGATCCAAACCAATATCAGTATACCGATAATCTCCCCATGTTCGTCCATAGCTACCTGTAGTAAGAAAATTTTCTTTAATATCATCTATAATCTCAGGTGCTATTTCTTCAAATGTATCACCATATGGAGATAAAGGTAGCGCGACATCGTTGATAAATATCTTAAATACTTTTAAGTCTGTATCCCAAATAAATTCACTGTTTTTGCTTTGTAAAATAGGTTGTTGTGACAGATATTGTTCATCTACTAGAAATGAAAGCATTTCATCAACAGATAAATCACTTTCTGATAAAGGATCATCAGGATGATCAACATCGTAATTACGTATAGCATAATTCACACTTTCAATAGTTCTTTGATCAGCTTTCAATCGTGTGTTTTCAAGTAGGTTACCTATCAAGACAATAGATACTAAGGCTATAATCCCTAATATGACAGTGACTGCTAATAATTCAATTAATGTAACTGCTTTTTTACTACGCATATTTATAACCTCGTAATTTTTATGATTTAATATTATCATAAATGCATGTTTCAAGCAATAAGAGTATGAATAATAAAGAACTCTTTTTCAAGTATCTTAGGGTAGCAACTAAGTTTTAACATGTAACTAGGGGTTCTTTTTTAAAATATTAATACCAAAAACATTTTTAAAGAACTATAACATTTGACAGATATTACAAAACATCTGTTTTTTAATTAGATTTAAAGAACATATTTGCACATGTAAAAATGATTAAAAATAAGATAATTATAAATAATATAATATGATTATAATATTGAAAAAAACAATTAAATGCTGGATAAATACTTTAGCATGCTGAAGTGTTTGGGCAAGGTACTTAAATTTTTAAAATTATTGAATAATTAAATGTAAAAAATATAAATTAATCACAAAATAACCTTGTATACTTAAATGAAATTAGTTATAATTAGATAGGTGCAATCGAAGAATTAATAAAAATTTTAATAAACAAGAAGGAGTGTCATATGTCAAAAAGAGTTTTGATTATTGGCGGCGTTGCTGGTGGAGCATCAGTAGCTGCTAGAGTTAGACGACTTGATGAACAAGCCGAAGTTACAATGTTTGAAAGAGGGCCATACGTTTCTTTTTCAAATTGTGCATTACCATTTTTCTTAAGTAGAATGGTGCCGCAAAGTGACGATTTAGTTTTAATGTGTCCAGAACAATTTGCTAAACAATATAATATTAATGCAAAAGTTCATAGTGAAGTCATTGATGTAAAACCTAATGAGCACAAAGTAGTTGTTAAGAATGTTTTAACTGGAGAAACCTATGAAGAAGAATACGATAAATTATTCTTTTCACCAGGAGCAAATCCAATTATGCCTAAATCAATTAAAGGCATAGATTCTAAACATGTATTTCCTGTAAGAAATGTTCCTGACATTGTTAAAATTGATAATTATATCCATGATAACAAAGTTACGGATGTTGCAGTTGTAGGTGGAGGATTTATCGGAATTGAAGTCATGGAAAATTTAACTCATGCTGGTATTAAGGTTTCCTTAATTGAAGCAGCTGATCAAATCATGACACCATATGATAAAGATATGGCTCAAATCCTACATAAAGAAATTATTGACAACAATGTAGATCTTATTGTAAGTGATGCATTAGCTGAAATCAAAGAAGATTGTGTTATAACAGCAAATGGTAAAAAAGTTAAAGCACAATTGGTTATTGTTGCAATTGGTGTAGTTCCAGAAGTAAGCTTAGCTAAAAAAATTGGTATTGAATTAGGTCAAACTGGTGGTATCAAAGTAGATCATAATTTTAGAACAAATATTAAAGATATTTATGCTGTTGGAGATGCGATTGAATATTATTGCTCATTAACACGTAGACCATCAAGACTTACATTAGCTGGACCTGCTCAAAGACAAGCAAGAAGTGCAGCAGATAATATGTATGGTAGAACTATACAAAATAAAGGTGGCATTGGCTCAAGTTGTGTAAAAATATTTGAACTTAATGCAGCAAATACTGGTCTTAATGAAAAACAATGTTTAGCAGCTGGTATTAAATATGATTATGTATATCTTATTCCAGGAGATAGTGTTGGTATTATACCTTCATCAAATCCACTACATGTAAAATTAGTATTTGAAGTTCCAACAGGAAAAATCTTAGGTTGCCAAGCTATTGGTAAAGGTAACGCTGACAAACGTGCAGATGTTATTGCAGCAATGATTACAATGGGTGGAACGCTTGATGATTTAAAAGAACTAGAATTATGTTATTCACCAATCTTCTCAACTGCAAAAGATCCACTAAATCATGCAGCTTTAGTTGCTTTAAATGTTATGAATGGAGAATTCAAACAAGTTAAAGTCTCTGAAGTCAGAGATATTTATGAAAATGGCGGATATATCATTGATGTTAGAGAACCTAACGAATATGCACAAGGTCATATTAAAAATGCAGTTAATATTCCAATGAGCCAATTTAGACAAAGATTAGATGAAATACCTAAGGATAAGGCAGTTTATGTACATTGCCGTTCAGCTCAAAGAAGTTATAATGTAGCTAGAGCACTTGGACAATTAGGATTTGATAATATTTATAATATTTCAGGATCTTATATGGGTATTTGTTATAATCAATATTTTGAAGATGTAACATTAAAGAGAACTAAAATTGTAACAGAATACAATTTTAAATAAAAAAAATAACACGGAGGAAGTATGAAAAGTTTAAGTAAAAAACAATTGATTGAAGCAGTTGTTGGATTTGCATTAATTTTACTAGTATTAGTGTTAGGCTTCACAGAAGTAGTTGCTGGTGGAGTATTTGTTAAATTATTAATTGGTTTAGGACTTGGTTATGCTTTAACAAGAGGCGATTATGGGTTCGCTGGTTTGTCAAACAGAGCATGTAGAACAGGTTCTACAAAACTATTAAGATCATTATTAGTAATGTTCGTTGTATCTGCAATGATCGTTGCTGCATTCTTATTAGGTGGAGCTTCACTAAGTTTATGGGTTAATCCAATTTCTTGGGGATTATTATTTGGTGGTATTTTATTTGGTGTTGGTATGGCATTTTCTAGTTGCTGTGCAACTGGTGTATTACAAGATGTACCTGTTGGATTTTCAAGAGCATTAATCACATTATTCTTCTTTGGAGTCGGCGTATTTTTAGGATTCCCTTTAATGACTACTGGTTTTGTTCAAACTTCAATATTTACAACTGCTAGTTACAATGGTGTTTGGTTTGTTGACTTATTCAGTAATGGTGGAGCTAATATGGGTGCTGGTATTATCGGCGCATTAATATTAACTGTTGTACTTGCTGTTGGTGTTGGCTTCTTAGCTAAATGGTATCAAAAGAAAGTTGCTAAAAACTTCCCAGCTCCAGTTGCTGAAGTTGTAGAAGAAGAAGGCACTGTATGGCACAGATATTTTGTTAAAAAATGGTCATTAACTCAAACTGCTTTAGTTATCGCAATTTTATTTGGATTATTATATGCAGTATCAAGTACTGGTTGGGGCGCTTCAACAGTTTATGGTAACTGGTTTGGAACAATCTTAGCTAAACTTGGTGTTAGTGTTAATGCTTTAGTTGAATTTACTGGAAGACCTGCAGGATCATTTACTACTAAATTATTTGAATCTTCATCTTATATGCAAAACATTGGTATTATCTTAGGAGCTTTTGTAGGACTATTATTATCAGGTAGATTTACAGAAATTTTCAAAGAAGGCTTAAAGATTAAACCAATGGAAATCTTATTATTTGCAGCTGGTGGTTTATTACTAGGTTTTGGTACTAGATTATCTCTAGGTTGTAATGTTGGTGCTTTATATACTCCAATTGCTAACTTCTCATTAGCTGGTTGGTTCTATTTATTCTTCTTATTCGGTGGCGGATACTTAGGAAATATGATAAGAAAAGCATTCTACAAAAAATTTGATAAATAAAAATTTCTAAGCATTATATAAATATTTAAAACCTTTTATCCTTGGATAAGAGGTTTTTTATAATATATTAGAAAACATATGGTAATTTTATCCTAAATCATATATAATAAATAAGAGTAATACATACAGTTAAGAAAATTTAAATTAAAAAAAATAAACCAAAATATAAGCGTATGAAGAGGTTTTTTTATAATTTAATTTATATATATATCAAATTGAGTTTGTGATAAGACTAAATTGAAAGGGAATTATACTTAAAAAAGTTAAATATTTTTTTTGTATATAAAAACTATGAAGTTTAAAAAAACTATTGTTTGGTTAACCATCATTTTAATATGGTTTATCATTACTATTCCACAACTTGGTATAGTAAGTCCTGTGGTTGTACCACCTCCACATAAAGTGTTTTTAGCATTCCTTGATTTCGTAGCAAACGGATATGGTAGTAAATCGTTTTGGAGTCATATAGCTGCGAGCTATGGACGATTATTTATAGCTATTATCTTTGCTGTTATTGTTGCAGTGCCTTTGGGTTTATTATGTGGATATATAAAGAAAATTGAAATTGTAGTGTCTACTATTGTTGATTTTGTAAGACCGCTACCTCCTTTAGCTTATTATATGGTTTTAATATTATGGTTAGGTATCGGAAACACATCGAAAATTGTCTTGTTATTTATCGCGGCATTTGCACCTGTATATATTGCATGTGTGCAAGCAGTCAAACTAGTTAAAACTGATTATATATTATCAGCACAAACATTAGGGGCAAATAAGATGCAATTATTTACAAATGTTGTATTTCCAGGAGCTCTACCTAATATATTCACAGGGATCAGAACTGCTACAGGAGTCGCATTTACGACATTAGTAAGTGCAGAAATGGTAGCTGCAATTTCTGGAGTTGGATGGGTTATCTTAGATGCGTCTAATAAACTTAATTCTAGAATTGTATTTGTTGGTATTATCATTATCGGTATTTCTGCAATTTTTATTGATAAATTTTTAAAATTAATAGAAGATAAAGTTGTATTTTGGAAAGGACAAAACTAATGAAAAAAATGTTTATGATCGGTTTATTATTTTTACTTGTAATATTAACAAGTTGTGGGGGAAGTAAAACAGAGGTTAATATTGGATTATTAAAAGTTCCTAATGACGCAATATTGGCTAAACAAATGGGATTATTTGAAGAAAAATATAATGCGCTTGGTTATGATGTAAATTATTACACTTTTGATTCAGGTGTTGATGCGAATAAAGCAATCGTATCAGGAGATATAGATTTTGCAACCATGGGAAACATCAATTCTCTAGTAGCTTTAGGTAGTAACTTAGATGCTGAGCTTATATGGATCCATGAAACCTTAGGAGATGTTGAAGCATTAGTTGTTAAGAATGATTCTGGTATTACTGAAGTTGAAGATTTAGTTGGTAAAAATGTTGCAACTACATTTGTTTCAACTGCTCATTATGTATTACTTAATGTTTTAAAAGAAGCTGGTATAGAAGATGAAGTTCAACTTCTTAATATGAAAACTAGTGAATTAGCTGCTGCATGGTTACGTGGTGACATTGACGCTGCATATACATGGCAACCTACTTTAGGAACTTTAATTGATAATGATGGATTTGTATTAGTTTCATCAGAAGATATGATTGAAAAAGGATATATGACTGCTAATGTTGAATTAGTTAGAAAATCGTTTGCTGAAGCCAATCCCGAGTTAGTAGAAGCGTATATACAATGTATGGATGAAGCTTATAAATATTTTCTGTCAAATCGTGCTGATGCACTTAGTATGCTAGCAAGTGAGTTAGATTTAACAGTAGATGAAATTGATGTTCAAGTTAGTGGATCAATATGGACAAGTTTAGCTGAAATGAACGACAATGAGTTTATAACTGGATATGTTGATACAATGTTTTCTCAATCAGAATTTTTACTTGATCAAGATTTTGTTAATCGAGTAATCACTAGAGCAGAAGTAGAAGCTTTTATAAATAACTCATATGCAATAGGAGTGAATAATGGAAACTTTATTAAAAATTAAAAATGTCGGTGTTGATTATGACTTAGATGATGACATTATTGGAGCAATCAATAATGTATCTTTAGATATACATGAAAATGAATTTGTTTGTATCTTAGGTCCATCTGGTTGCGGGAAATCTACTTTATTAAAAGCCATTGCTGGTTTTCTTATACCCAATGAAGGAGAAATCTTAATGAATGGCAAGAAGATTGAAGGTCCTGATCAATCTAGAGGTGTCGTCTTTCAAGAAACAAATTTGTTTCCTTGGTTTGACGTTAAAAAAAATGTCACCATGGGACCAAGACTTGCACATAAATCAGAAGAAGAAATTAACTTGATTTGCGATAAGTTTTTAGAACAAGTAGAACTAGAAGAGTATAAAGATTCAAAAGTTTTTGAATTATCTGGAGGTCAAAAACAGAGAGTTGCGATTGCTCGAACACTCGCAAATAATCCTCAAGTTATTCTTATGGATGAACCTTTTGGAGCTCTTGATAGTTTCACAAGAAAAAAAATGCAAACTATGATTAGAACTTTATGGGAAAAGAATAACTCAACTATATTTTTTGTAACGCATGATATTGATGAAGCATTACTATTAGGAACAAAAATATATGTCATGAGAAGAGGAGAACAAAGCATCGTTAAAGATTATGATATTGATTATACAAATCGATTGTTATTAAATCCTAAGGAACATGTCGTTGATGAAAAAATTTTTATAAAACTAAAAGAAGAGATATTATCTTTATTAGAAGAATAAAAAAAAGGGAATTTCCCTTTTTTTATTTATATATAAAGTTATACTTCAAACTTAACATGTGTTAATGTTTCTGAAAGATTCCATAATGTTTTTGCATCATTGATATTGTGAGATCTTTTACTTGATTTGACTATTACTGGACGGCCCTTCATTCCAGTGAGTCCACTAGGTCCATAATATTGACCACTTTGAGCATTTTCATCTAATGCAGCTCTAACTTCTGGTAAGCAGCCTAAGTGTGGCGGTTGCCCAAATCTAAGTGCGAATTTTAAAAATGGATTACTGCTATTTTTACCTTGAATATGGCGCCCTAGATTTGTAGATGATACACCAGGATGAGCTGCTAATACCTTGATATCATACCCTTTTTCTTTTATTTTTCTATCTAGTTCATAAGTAAACAATAAATTTGATAATTTAGATTTAGCATATGATTTCATTTTTTTATATCCACCTTTTTCAAAAAGGTAATTATCAAAATCCATCTTACCTTGTCTATGTGCAAGACTTGAAACGTTGACGATTCTAGAAGCTTTCGTTTGTTTAATCACATCAAATAACTGAGCAGTTAATGCAAAATGGCCTAAATGATTAACACCATTTTGTATTTCAAATCCGTCAGTCGTTTTTCCATAAGGTATGGTCATAACTCCTGCATTATTCAATAAGATGTCTAATTGATCATATTTATTTTTGAAATCTTTAGCAAAAGCTTTTATGCTTTTTAAACTACCCAAATCAAGATCCATAGGCACTAGCTTTGCGTTTTTATTTTCCTTGAGTATTAAATCTCTAGCCTCATTAGCTCTTTCAATTGAACGACAAGCCATAATGATAGTAGCACCTTTAGATGCAAAAATCTTAGTTGCCTCTAGTCCTAAACCACTATTAGCACCTGTTACGATAATGATTTTTTTATTTAAATCTTTAATTTCAGTTATATTAAAATCAATGTTTTTCATAATTTCTCCTTAAATAAATATACTAAAGTAATTGTATGCTTTCCTTAATAGAATATCAAGGGTCATGCAAAAAAAAATATATTAACTTACTTATAATCGATCATAAGTCTAGTGATAAGTAATTTTGATTATGTTATATACAAAAATTAAATAGAATTGAAATACTTTATTTTTTAAATAAACAAGATTAAAACAACTGTTATTATGGTAAAATAAATATACAACTAGTATATAAATACAATTAAATAAACAATTCAGGTACTTTATTTTTTTAATAAGTTAGGTTATTTAAGCATTTGATAAAGACTACATAAAAATGCATTTTTAATTAAAAGGAGATAGATTATGAACAAAAGTTTTTATAAAGATATCCTTTACCAATCACCAATTGGCTATGCTTACCATGAAATTATTTTAGATGACACTGGAAACCCTTGTGATTATAGGTTTATTGAAGTTAATTCAGCTTTTGAGTCTTTCACAGGTCTTTTAAGTAAGAACATTATTGGAAAAACTGTATTAGAAGTTATTCCTAACATTACTAAAGATAAATTTGAATGGATTTCATTTTATGGAGATATAGCTTTAAATAATAAATTAGAAACATTTGAGTCTTATTCTGAACCATTAAAAAAGTGGTATAAAATAGAAGCTTTTTCTCCAAAAAAAGGCTTTTTTATAACTGTTTTCACAGATATTACTAGTAAAGTAAAACAAGAGAAAGACTTCTCAAAATTAGAGAATGTTTTTGCTAATGTTATTCAAAACGCTCCTATACCAATTATGATACATCGCAGTGATGGAGCTGTTTTAAATATAAGTGATGCATGGGAAAACTTATCAGGTTATAAATATAATGATATTTCAACAGTAGATAAATGGACCAAAGCAGCTTATGGGACAAAGCATAATGATGTAAAAAATTTTATCAATAAATTATATAACTTAAATGAATCTCAGCATGATGGAGAGTTTTTAATTAACACCAAAGATCATAAGCAATTATTGTGGGATTTTTATTCAGCATATATAGGTGAAACTGCTGATAATCGTAAACTGGCAATGAGTGTTGCTATTGATGTTACTGAAGAGAAAAATGCTATTCAAGCGTTAGTTAAAGAAAGATTACTACTTGAAGCAACATTACTTTCTGTAGGTGATGGTGTCATTTGTACAAATCAAATTGGAGAAATCACTTTAATTAATAAAATTGCTGAAAATTTAACTGGTTGGACAAAAAAAGATGCTTTAGGTAGAAAAATTGAAGACGTATTTACTATATTTAACGAACTAACCGGTGTAGCAAGTGAAAATATTGTTAGAAAAGTAATCGAAAAAGGAACTATTCATCAATTAGCAAATCATACAGTTTTAAGATCAAAAGATGGAAAAGAACGTCCTATTGCTGATAGTGCTGCACCTATTATATTAAGTAGTGGAGAAGTAATTGGAGCAGTTTTAGTTTTTAGAGATTATACTGAAAAATATAGATCGCAAAATGAAATAGAAAACTTAGTGGAAGAACTTAAACATACACATATCTTATTAGATGCAAGTCTTAATAGTCCAGTAGATATGATTATATTATCTCTTGATAAAGATTATAATTATTTATTCTTTAATGAGGCTCATAGACAATCAATGATATATTCTTATAATGCGCATATTAAAATAGGAGACTGCCTATTTGACTTTATGACTTCAGAAGAGGATATCAAAAAAGCTAAATTAAATTATGATAAAGCCTTGTTTGGTACATCTCATATGACGGTTGAAAAATTTGGTGATGTAGAAATTAATACTTTTGAAACGATCTATAGTCCAATTAAAGATGAAAAAGGTACTATAATAGGCGTTACAGCATATGCGAAAAACATTACAGAGAGAGTCAATAGAATAAGACAAATACAAGATAGCAATGATAATTATAAATTAATTCTAAATTCTACAACTGATGGGATGTATGGTGTAGATTTAAACAATAAATGTACATTTGTCAACAAAAGTTTTTTAAGATTATTAGGTTATGAAAAAGAAGATTTCTTTTTAGGAAAAAACATACATAATACAATCCACCATCATTATTCTAATGGAACAAAATATCCAGAGGATGAATGTGATGTTGAACACGCAGTTTTAATAGGAGAAAAAGGAAATATAGGCGAAAGTGTATTATGGAAAAAAGATGGCTCTAAATTACATGTTGAATTTACAGCAAACCCACAATTTAAAGATGGAAAACTCATAGGTGCTGTGGTAAATTTTAGAGATATATCAGAAAGACTAAGAGATGAAAAAGCATTAAAAAATGAAAAAGAATTGGCTCAAGAGTATTTAAATATTGCCGGAGTTATGATTTTAGTTTTAGATCAAAATGGAAGAGTTACACTTATTAATAAAAAAGGGTGTGAACTATTAGGAGCAAATGAAAAAGACATACTTGGGAAAAATTGGTTTGACAATTTTATACCTAAAAATCAAATAAAAGATGTAAAAAAAATATTTAAAAGCATATTTATTGAATCAAGCAATTTTGTTAGTAGATATGAAAATTCAATTATAAATGTTAAAGGCGAACAAAGAGATATTTTATGGAATAATTCAATGTTATTTAACTCAGAAGGTAAAATCATTGGTGTTTTAAGTTCTGGAGAAGATATTACAGAAATGAACATCACGCTTGATGAACTAAAAGATAGCGAGAAAAGATTTAGAAATTTATTTGAAAAAGCCCCATTCGGATATCAATCTTTAGATGCTAACGGATGTTTTTTAGAGGTTAATCAAAAATGGGTAGAAATTTTTGGGTATAAAAAAGCAGAAGTCATTGGTAAATCTTTTGGTGATCTATTAGTCCCTAATTATAAAAGAATGTTTGGAAAGAAATTTAATACATTTAAAAAGAATGGTACAATTCATTCTGAATTTATGATGTTGACAAAAGAAGGTAAACAAATTGAAGTTGGATTTGATGGTAATATCGCATATAATAAAAATAATAAATTTCAACAAACCCATTGCACAGTAAGTGATATTACAGAAATAAATATCGCAAATAGTAAATTAAGAGAAAGCGAAATGAGATATCGTCAGCTTGTAAATAACTTAGATGCTGGTATTGTCATCCATGCACCTGATTCAACTATTATTTCTTTCAATAAGCGAGCTGAAGAATTGTTAGTTTTAGGACATGATGAGTTAAACGGAAAGAAAGCAACATCAAATAAATTTCATTTCACAGATTCGAAGTCTAATAAATTAAATAAAGAATTATATCCGATTAATATTATTTTAGAAACTAAACAGCCTCTTAAAGATTATATTATAGGAATTAAACATATTCTTAATAATACGCTGACGTGGGTTTCAGTTAATGGAGTGCCTATTTTTAATGATAATCATAGTCTTATCGAGGTAGTTATTAGTTTTACAGACATTTCACTTGAAAAGATTAAACAAGATGAAATCACTTATTTAAGTAATCATGATTATTTAACAGGGTTATATAATCGTCGTTATTTTTCTGAGTCGTATCATGCTTTAAATCATGAGCAATATTATCCTTTAGGTATTATGATGATAGATGTTAATGGATTAAAAATTATAAATGATGCTTATGGACATAATATTGGAGATATTGTATTAAAGAAAGTTTCAGAAATTTTATTTAAATCGAGTAGAAAAGAAGATATCATCTGTCGAATAGGTGGAGATGAATTTGCAATTGTTTTTCCAAATATAAAACAAGATAAATTAGAAGATATTAAACAAACCATAAAAGAAAATGCTAAAAATATAAAAGTTCGAAATGTAGCTTTATCTCTTGCTATAGGCTCGGAATTAAAAAGTGATTCAAATCAAAATGATCTTGATAAAATTTTAAAATTAGCCGAAAACAATATGTATAGACATAAAATTACTGAAGGCGCGAGTATGAGAAATAAGGCAATTAAAGCTATTTTAAGAACTTTAACTGATAAGTATACTGAAGAGAGAATTCATTCTAAAAAAGTTAGTCGGTTATGTAAAAAAATGGGAGAGGTTTTAAAACTCAAAGAAGAAGATATTAAAGAGTTAGAACAAGCTGGTATGTATCATGATATAGGAAAGATTTCAATACCTGATGCTATTTTAAATAAGCCTGGCAGATTAACTAAAGAAGAATTTGAAGTTATTAAAACACATCCTGAAATATCTTACCAAATTTTAAGAGCTGCTGATGAGTATTCTGATCTTGCAATTCATGCACTTCATCATCATGAGAGATGGGATGGAAAAGGATATCCTAGCGGTAAAAAAGGTCTTGACATTCCGATGTTTTCTAGAATTATATGTATCATAGATGCATATGAAGCAATGACAGCTGTAAGAGTTTATAAAGATAAAATGTCACAGAGAGAAACAGTTGAAGAAATCATAAGATGTTCAGGATCTCAATTTGATGAAAGTTTAGCAAAAACATTCGTAGAAAAGGTTTTAAAAGAAGAATGGAAAATATTAAACGTGTAATTAACAACATTATTTAGAGGCAGGAGGGTAGGTATGAGAATAACAAAAAGAGTTTTTACTGATTTAGCAATCTATATGATGGGATTTGGAGTAATAATTGGAGTCATATTTCTTATATTTATAGAACTAATTGGTATCCCTTCAGAATATATTGACACTGTATTTATCATGTCTTGCTTGTCTGCAGGTCTATTTGTTGGATTAATTAACATATTTATTGTGCGAGGTGTTGTCGGGAAAAGATTAAAAATTCTATCTGATAGCATGACCTATGTAAATAAAAATCTACATAATGCTAGTGAATTAAGTGATAGTGAATGCATGGGTAAATGTATGATTACAGTTGATAGCCAGGATGTTATTGGTGAAGCTAGTGAATCCTTTAATGAATTAGTTAAATCGTTTTTGACTATCTTAAAAAGCGAATCATCAATTAGAAATTTCACTGAAATATTCACTAATGAATTAGACTTAGAAAAATTATCTGAAAAAGCATTAGAACATTTGATTGGCTATTCCGAATCTTCTGCTGGAGTTGTACTTATTGACAAAGGTGGAGAAATCGAAGTCTCTAGTTCACATTTAATAAAAAATCCTGAAGACTTAACTAATCTTGAAGTTATTCATAAATGTTTTTCTTCTAGGAAGCGTATATTGTTTGATTTATCAGAAGATGTTATCATTGAAGCAGGTCTTGTAGATTTTAAACCAAAAGCTATTTTAGTTGAACCAGTCATCTATAAAAATAATGTATTAGGGGTTATTTTACTTGCTTCATTAAAAGCATATGATAAGCAAGTACTAGATGAACTCAGTGTATATACACATGGATTATCATTAGGTATGCATAATGCAATTATTCATGATAAATTAGAAAAATTAGCTATCCTAGATCCTTTAACAAAGACATATAACCGTAGATTTGGTATGGATAGATTAAAAGAAGAGTTTGCTAGATCTGTTCGCACAGTTAATCCATTAGGTATTTTAATGTTAGATATCGATTTCTTTAAAAAAGTTAATGATACCTATGGTCATATTGTTGGAGATCAAGTGTTAATTAATATTTCTAGTATTATCAAAGATAATATCCGTAAAGGAGATATTTTAGTTAGATATGGTGGAGAAGAATTTCTTGCTATTCTACCAGGAGCATCAATCGAAGGTTTGAAAAGGGTCTCTGAGAAGATTAGAAGATATGTTGAAGAGCATACTGTACAATATAATAATCAAAATATTAATGTAACAATATCAATTGGCGGTACTAGTTATCCTGAATTTGATATTGATGACATTGAAAAATTAGTAGAACAAGCTGATACTAATTTATATTTTTCAAAAGAAAACGGAAGAAATAAAGCGACTATAAAATAGACATTAATTTGTCTATTTTTTTTGACAAAGAGTACAAAAAAAGTAGACACTTTTATAATAAATGTCTACTTTCTTATATTTAAATAAAATGACTACAAATTATATTAATCATCAATTTCATCATCATCATCATAATCATCATCATAATCATCATCATAGTCATCGGCATCATAATCATCGTCATCATAATCATCGTCATCATAATCATCGTCATCATAATCATCGTCGTTATCGTAATTGTTATTTGTAGGATCGGTCACACTTACACTATCTGTATAAATAAGTGCAGAACCTTCAAGTGAACCAACAACTTGGAGTGTTGCTAACAATGAAGCACTATGAGGACTTGAAGCAAATACAGCAGTAGCATCAGTTCCACCAATTTGAAGGCCTTGATGTGTCCCATTTGAAAACTCATTAGTAACATCATAGACTACACCATTTACTGAAATATAAGCAGTTGAACCATTTGCTCCAGTGTATTGAGCTAATTCAGTTAATGAAAATACTGGAAGAGCTTCACTGGTAGTTGTAGTATTTGTATTAGAAGTCGAAGGTACTGTATTATTAGGTTCAGTATTTACAGAAATTGAAGCATCACCAATAGTTCCAACGATTGGAAGTGTAGCTAATAAAGAAGCACTATGAGGACTTGCTGCAAATATTGCAGTAGCATCAGTTCCACCAATTTGAAAACCTTGATGTGTCCCGTTAACAAACTCATTAGTTACATCATAAACAATACCATCTACTGCTATATAAGCAGTTGAACCATTTGCACCTGAATATTGTGATAACTCATCTAATGTATATACTTGAAGTGATTCAATGTTAACAGAATTTTGATCTAACAAAGCTGTTGCGGTATCACAACTTACTAATAATAAACTGGTCATAATCATAAAACTTAGAAATATAATTTTTTTCATAATAGATCTCCTTTTTAATTTTGATACTCTCATTCTACATATTCAACATTAAAACAAGATTAAAAAACTATTAAAGAAGTCATTTTAATCTAATTTTAATCTTAAATGTTATAATTAAGTATATAGACGTGAGATAAAGAGGTGAAAAACTTCATGAAAATTTTAATTGTAGAAGATCAATCAGATTTACGCAATATTTTAAAGAAAAGACTAAATGAAGCTGGTTATGTAATTGATGATGCTAAAGATGGATTAGAAGCTCTTGACTTTATTACATATAATAACTATGATCTCATTGTTCTTGATATCATGATACCAAAACTTAATGGTTTAGATTTATTAAAGCAAATCAGAAATGAAAAAAATGCAACTAAAGTTATGTTGTTAACTGCAAAAGATTCAGTTGATGATCGTGTGAAAGGTCTAGATTATGGTGCAGATGATTACTTAGTAAAGCCTTTTGCTTTTGAAGAACTAGAAGCGAGAATACGTTCACTATTAAGAAGAACTGATATTGAAATCCAAAATATTTTAACACTTGGAGATCTAACTGTAAATCGAACTTTAAAGTTAGTAAAGCGTGGAGATAAGGAAACCAAGTTAACCAAAAAAGAATATTTACTATTAGAATATTTAATGATTCATAAGGATGTTGTTTTATCAAGAGAACGACTTGAAAGTGCGACATCTAATTATGATTATGATGGATATTCAAATGTTATTGATGTATATATAAGATTTTTAAGAAAGAAAATTGATAATGATCAAAAGACCAAATTAATTCATACAATCAGAGGATTTGGATATGTCATGAGGATTGAAAAATGAAAAATTGGTCAATAAAAATGAAAATCATCTTCTGGTATACTTTATTTTTTGCAGTTCTTATTATTTTTGATTTTTATTTTCTTAGAACATCTGCATCTCAAATTTTAACTGATCAAGCAAGTGTTGATGTTAAAAATGCGACTGTGGAAATAGCAGATAGTATTAAAATCGAAGATGATGGTATTTATATAGAAGAAGATGAAGATGACGAACAATTTAGTTTTTATCATGACGGTGTAGCATTTTTAGTATACGAAAATAACAATATTGCATTTGGTGATTCGCCTGATACCTTTGATGGAGCGACACCCATTCAAATTAATGAATTTCAATCTATTGAATCTAATTCAATGAATTGGTTAGTCTATGATATGGCAATAGAAGATGGATATGTATTAAGAGGCATTTATGATATGAATCCGATGATGAATTCTATTTCTCAAGTTATTATGATTGCTGGGATTTTATCTCCTATTATTATTCTATTTGCGACCATAGGTGGATATATTATTATTAAGCGTTCATTTGCACCTATTAAAAACATATATAAAACCGCATCTATTATTAAAGAACAAGAAGACTATTCAAAACGTATTGAAACATCTTCTGCAAAAGATGAAGTCTATGAATTAGCTGATATGGTTAATCAAATGCTTGATCGAGTTGAACAATCTATGAATCGAGAAAAACAATTCTCTTCAAATGTTTCACATGAACTTAGAACTCCTTTAACTGTGATGCAAGCTCAAGCAGAATATATGCTTAAAAAAGCAGAAAATTCTAGTCAAAAAGCAGATATAAAAACAATTATACAACAAATATCTTTTATGGAAAACGTTGTTACTCAACTACTAGAAATAACACGCACAAGACAATTATCAAAAGATGATATGGAATCCATAAGTCTATATGAAATGATTGCATTTACTTCAGACTCATTTTCTAAAAGTTTAAAAGAAAAAAATATTAAACTTAATATAGATAAACCTTCATTTGAAACCTTTGTTTTATGTAATCAAACGATGATGATTCGAGTATTTTCTAATTTGATAACAAACGCAATTAAATATAATCAAGATCATGGAGAAATACATATTAAGTTTGAAATTGAATCACATAAATTAGTCACATACATCACAGATAGTGGAATCGGGATTTCTAAAGAAAATCTACCTAAAATATTTGATGCTTTTTATCAAACAGAAGAATCAAGAACACAAAATGAATTTAGTTTTGGTCTAGGATTGGCTTTAGTTAAAGAAGTTATTAAAATACATGGTGGAGATATACAAGTAAATAGCATTGAAAGCCAAGGAACTACATTTAAAATTTATTTACCTTTAGATAAAGAAAAAGCATAAAAAAAAGTCTTTTTAAAAAGACTTTTTTCTTTTATATCTATTTAATGCTTAGGTTTTAATATGCGAATATATTTTTTTAGGAGTTTTAAAACATCATCTACCAAAGTCCCAGTAAAGCTAAATGCTTCATAAACTATAGAAACATTTGGATGTTGTTTAGATACTTGTTTTTTTAGTGATTGAACCATTGGTCTAGGACCACACATATAAAGTGTTGTATCATCTGTAAGACCTAAATGAGTAGAAGAAATGAATCCTTGTTTAGATGAATCAAATAGTGTAAATTTAAAGTTTTTATTTTGTTTTGAAATTTCATTAAAGGTTTCAAGATGCACAGCTTCAGCTTCATTTCTAACTGAATAGATGAGATGAATAGGTGTATTAATTTTATTTTCACTTCTTAAATAACCTAAAAATGGTGTAACACCAATACCACCAGCTACCCAAAGTTGAGCATTGGTTTTTGGTTTAAATGTCATTGAACCATAAGGTTTAGTGATATTAATTCTTGTTGGTATAGTCAAAGATGATACTAAGGAATCTGTGAAATCACCTAAGGTTTTAATCGTGAAATAAATATATTTTCCATCTTGTCCAGAAATAGAAAATGGATGTGAAGCTTGACTGATTTTATGATCTCTTACTTTAATAAAAGCAAATTGACCAGATTTAAATTGATATTCTTTTTCCATTAATACTTTTAGTTCTATCATGCTTTCATTAAGGAGTTTTTTATCAACGATAATACCTTTATTGCTAAATGCCGATGTTTGATAAATCAATAACATATATAAAGAAGATCCTAGTCCAATAACAGATGTTGTGATCATCCAAATAGATAATAGATCAAATGAAAATAAATTTACCCAAGATGTGAAAAAGCCATGATAAAGACCGATTAAATAGGGAATCACTAAGAAGCGATGAATAAATCTAAAATGTTCGTATTTTAAAAATTTAGCTAAAAGAGCTGCAGCGATTAAAAATAAAAATAGATTTCTTGATAATTCACCAGCACCACTAGCACTTCCTATGATAGGTATATTAACATTGTTAAATATACCGATATCTTCTGAGATAAGGCCATGTACAAAAATAGCTGCTGTTGTTGAAATAGCTATAAGTCTATGCCAAAAATAAACGTTTTCTAAACCGCCAAAGACATTAACTAGCCATTTCATTCTTGTAGAGAGAAGAAATACGATTAAAAAACCCATAAGAAGCGTAGATCCTGATATAGAGACTAAAATTGCACTATTATTATAGAAATCTGCTTTCATAGAGAAAAACCATAGTAAAACATTTGTGATTAAAATAGCGGATATAAAAATGATTGCTCCGTAATTTTTTCTGATAAATTTCATAGTTAACACTCCTTTTCATAAATACAATACCACTTAAAGATTAAAAAAAGATTAATTTTTTAAAAATAACTTAAAATAAGTAGTTATTACAAAATTTTACATATTTCTATGTTTAAAATAAACACATGATTACACATTAATTATTAATGTTATATTTCATAATATGTGGTAAAATATTAATGATGAAAAACAATAAGGAGGAGCTTACATGTGGTGGGAAAATTTAAGTAATCTTCAACAATTAACTTTTGTAATAGGAACTATAGCTACAGTGATCATGATATTATTTATCATACTGATGTTGCTTGGTATAGAAGGTGGAGATTCATTTGATGGGGATGTCGCATTTGATGGCGATTTTGATGCTGGAGATTTAGATGTTTATAATGCAGATTCTGTTGCATCTATCAGTGGATTAAGAATTGTTACAATAAGAGGTGGATTGGCATTCTTTAGTATAGGTTCTTGGACTACATATTTATTAGCAGAAACAATGTTACCTATTGTAGCAATTGCTATAGGTATGGTTGCTGGTGTTATTGCAGCAATTTTATTAGCAATGACAATGAAAGCTGTATTAAAATTAGAATCATCAGGAAATCTAGATTATTCTACAGCAATTGGGAAAATTGCAACTGTTTATATTAGAATACCTAAAAATGCAATTGGAAAAGGTAAAGTTAATTTCAATCATCAAGGTAAACTAGTTGAAGTAGATGCAATAACAAATGAAGATGAAGATATTTTAAGAAAAACAGAAGTGGAAATTATTAGTTTAATCGATGACACAACATTAGTTGTGAAAAAAATAAAATAAAGGGGAAATAATATGTTTAGAATTTATGATGCAACAGGTGCAATAGGATTAATTATTGCAGTCGTAGTGATTATCGCTATGATATTAGTATTTATAGTTACTAGAATTAGAAAATGTCCATCGGATAAAATTTTAGTAATTTATGGTAAAGTTGGTAATAATAAGGATGGTTCATCTAAATCAGCCAATTGTCTACATGGTGGGGCTAAGTTTGTTTATCCATTTATACAAGCATACCAATATTTAGATTTAACACCATTATCAATTAGTGTAGATTTGACAAAAGCATTATCTCGTCAAAATATCCGTATTGATGTACCTTCAAGATTTACTGTAGGTATCTCTACAGAACCAAGTGTAATGCAAAATGCAGCTGAACGTTTATTAGGCTTAAAATTAGCTGAAATTCAAGAACTTGCAAAAGATATTATCTTTGGACAATTACGTTTAGTTATTGCAACTATGGATATTGAAGAAATCAATACCAATAGAGATAAATTCCTAGAAGCTGTTTCTGACAATGTTGAATCAGAGTTGAAGAAAATTGGACTTCGTCTAATTAACGTTAACGTTACTGATATCAATGATGATTCAGGATATATTGAAGCTTTAGGTAAAGAAGCAGCAGCAAAAGCGATTAATGATGCTAAAAAATCTGTAGCTGAAAAGAATCGTGATGGTTCTATTGGTGAAGCAGAAGCTGTAAGAGATCAAAGAATTAGTGTTGCAACTGCAAATGCACTAGCAATTGAAGGTGAAAATAAATCATTAGGAGAAATTTCACAATCAAATGCAAGTCGTAGAGAAACAGAGGCTGAATCATTAAGAAGAGCAACTGCAGCAGAAAAAACTGCAGCAGCAAAAGCACTAGAAGAATCATATGTAGCTGAAAAACTTGCAGAACTTGCAAGAGCTAGCAGAGAAAAAGCATCTCTAGAAGCTGATGTTATTGTTAAATCAGAAATTGATAAACAAAAGAAAGTTATTGAAGCAGAAGCTGTCGCAGAACAAATTAGAAGAGAAGCCAAAGGTCAAGCTGATGGTACTTATTCTAAGATGGAAGCAGAAGCTCGTGGTACATTAGAAATTCTTTCTAAACAAGCACAAGGGTTCAATGAACTTGTACAAGCTGCAGGTAAGAATCCAAATTCAGCAATTCAATATTTAATTGCTGATAAATTAGAAACTTTAGTTCAAATTCAAGTAGAAGCAATCAAGAACTTGAAATTTGATAATGTTACTGTTTGGGATACAGGATCAAATGAAGATGGAAAATCTTCAACTGCAAATTTTGCATCTGGTTTAATGAAGGCTGTTCCACCAATGAGTGATTTATTTAAAATGACTGGTATGGAACTTCCTAGCTTTTTAGGTAAAGATATTCCTAAAGAAGTAAAAGTTGAGATCCAAGAAAAAAAAGTTAAAGAAGAACCAGTAAAAGAAGCACCAGTTAAAGATACCAAAAAGAAATAAGTATCTTTATTGAATAAAGCAATATACAAAAAGGTATGTCTCCGTATGGATACATGCCTTTTTTTTATAATTATATGAACTTTAATGTGGTAAAATAAACTATATAATGAACATATTGAGGTAAATTAAATGAAGAAGAGATATATAATTATCATGGTTAGTATTGTGGTATTGTTATTGTTATTTTTGTTTCCAGTAAGTCTTTTACAAACACCTAATTTAACAGCTTTTGAGTATTTAGAGTTGAAACCTTATATAACTATTGGAAACATCATCATAATCGTTCCTTCTTCAACGCTCATTGTATATTTACTTGGTATTATAACTATCTATATCGGAATTAGACTATATAAATTAGATGCATCATATAAAAAGTATTGGGGAATATCACTCATTTTATGGGGTGTAGGAACCCTTTTAGCAGGAACGTCCTATCAAGGTTTAGGATATGAGTTAAAATGCAGTGGACAGGCTTTTTGTTTGTTTACAAGCTGGTTTGAATTGAGCTACTTGTACATGACTGCATTAAGCATAACTATGATGGCGTATGCTGTAGCTAAAAAGTCTTTAAATGAAAAATATATGGATACCTATTTGATGGTGATTAACATTGGATTTATCGTTTATACAATTTCTTTAGTATTTGGAACTATATTTGAGATTAAGTTATGGATAACATATGAATGGTTCTTATTATTTTTCTTATTATATTTCGTATCATTTTTTGTTGTTAATTTCAAAAACAATAAAAGAAACCCAAACACATTAGATAAAAAATTTGTTTTTGTATGGACATTAATGTTAATCATTAATGTGTTATATTTTATATATTTTTATAGTGGTATTCCAGAAAGTTTATATAATAACTATCAGATTTGGTTTTCAGCAAATGATGTACTTCATATAGGACTTATTTATTGGATGTATTATATTTATAAAACAGTAAAGCGTAACAATAAAGATATAATAAAATAAGATAACATATTAAATTATATAAGGAGAAAAGCGATGGCATTAATTGAAACATTAAAGTATAAAATTATTCAAGATGATGGACATATTCAAATAAGAGCTTATGATAATATCTTATTAGCGAGTACAAAAACAAAGCAAAATGGTCGTCAGGATTCTGGATTTAACAATGTTTTTCAATATATATCTGGAAATAATCAATCTAAAACTAAGATTAGTATGACAACACCTGTTGTTACATATGAAGATGAGGGTAATTTAGTTACAGGGTTTTATGTACCATCAAAATATGGTAAAGATACTGTGCCACAACCTTCTGCAAGCAATGTCTTCATCAATGAGATTGAATCTTCTCTATTTGCAGTTATTAAGTTTAAAGGTGCATGGAATGAAAAGAACTATGAAAAGCATAATCAAAAATTATTAGCGTATATTAAATTAAATAAACTAACGATTATATCAGCACGATTTATTTTAAGATATAGCCCACCATTTGTTCCTGCGTTATTTAGGAAAAATGAAATTGCTTATCAAGTCACAAGAGATTAATAAAGATTAAGAAATCATAAAAAAATAAAAGGGAGAAAGTGTATGGATGTAGTAAAGAACATTGAATCAAAAAAGTCAGATTATAATGATTTGGAAGGTTTTTTAAGGAAAAATGAGCTTTTGGATGAAAAATTGATTTGGGTTGCTGGCTATGGTGACAAATCAAGAGATGGAAGAAATGCAGCAGCTGCTAATTTATTTTATAAAAATAAAAATCTTCAGATGGTATCAGTTAAAGATAATGTGATTTATTTTTTAAAGCATAGAAAAAATGAATTTTTAGTTTCAATCATAGGAAATGTTGATGAAAAATACAAAATAAAAATATGGAGAAATATGATTTATCCAAGTATTGAAATCATAAGAAACGATGGCGAAATTGTTCATATTCAAGCAACAAAAAATAAAAAATGTGTTTATGATTTCAAAAAACTAGCAAAATAAACTTTAAAAGTCCTTCGGGACTTTTTTGTAATTTTAAAAAGAGCATTATTATAAGTATTCATAAAAATAATGTATAATTGAAATAGTTATTCATAACGGAGGAGAACATGAAAAAATACATCCTTATAGTCATCATTATGCTTATATCTGCTTTGTTATTAATTTTTTTTGTTTTTAATAAAAAGGAATATCATATTTACTCAAAAGTTGGCAATGACTCTATACAAGTCTTAAAAGACAATGAATATCAAGACATCTTTTTAAAAGGTGTCAATATTGGTGCAACCAAGCCGGGTTTTTTTCCTGGAGAGCTTGCTATTACAAAAAATGAATATTTTCAATGGTTTCAAATGATTAAAGATATGAACGCAAATACAGTTCGTGTTTATACCATTTTGAGCCCTAATTTTTATGATGCTTTATACGATTTTAATAAAGACCAAGAAGAACCATTATATTTTATGCAAGGCGTTTGGATTAATGAAGATGATATAGTTGATATATTGGATGTTTATGGACAAGATAATAAAATTATAAATAATTTTATTAGTGATTCTAAATCAGCAGTTGATGTTATTAATGGGAATGCACAATTACCAATTAGACCAGGGTTTGCTAGTGGGAGTTATACTAAAGATGTTTCCATGTATATGGTTGGATGGCTACTTGGCTTAGAATGGGATCCAGGTTTTGTTATTAATACAAATGAAAACAATTTTGAAAAAATACCATTTCAAGGAATATATGCTTACAATACACCAGATAGTTCACCATTTGAAATCTTTTTAGCTGAAATTGCAGAGGAAATCATATCATATGAGGTAGATACATACAACAATATGAGACCACTTAGTTTTGTGAATTGGTTAACCACTGATCCGCTATCTCATCCAAATGAACCGTTTGTTAGTGAAGATGAAGTTTCAGTTGATGTTGAACATATCAAAGCAACAGAAAATTATGAAGCTGGTTTTTTTGCATCTTATCATATTTATCCTTATTACCCAGAATTTATGAATTATAGCTTATCTTATAGTAATTATATAGATAACGATGGCAATATAAATCCTTATAAAGGATATTTAGAGGATTTAAAAAATCATCACAGTATGCCTATTGTAGTTGGTGAATTTGGGATACCTTCATCTAGAGGTAAAGCACATGATGCACTATATACTGGGTTTAATCAAGGTAACATTTCTGAAGAGATGCAAGGTGAAATGGTTGTTGATTTAGCACATGATATATATGAGTCAGGTTATGCAGGCGCTATGATTTTTTCTTGGCAAGATGAATGGTTTAAAAGAACCTGGAATACCAATCAATATGATTTATCTCATAGAAGACCATTTTGGTCTAATATCCAAACAAATGAACAATACTTTGGACTTTTGGCTTTTGATCCAGGAGAAGAATCTCGTGTTAGTTATGCAGATGGAGATATGAGTGAATGGTCTAATCAAGATGTGATTTTAACACAGGAAAATCAGGATATATCAATTAAAAGTGATGCTAGATACTTATATATTTTAATAAACGATCAAAACTTTGACTTTGATACAGATAAATTATATATCGCAATAGATACACTTGATGGACAAGGTAATGATCATATCATAGATACAAATATATCTTTTAGTAGAGATGCAGATTTTGTAATTGAAATCAATGATGAAGATGATAGTCGAATACTAGTTGATCAGTATTATGATGCTTTTCAATATCTACATTCATATAGATATACTTATTTAGAAAAAACAATGATAGATAATACTAAAAACTCAGGTGTTTTTAATTCTATGAATCTTGCACTATCTTATCCACTATATTTACCAGAGGAAGAAACAAACATACCTTTTCAATATTATGAGACTGGTAAATTAGTTTATGGTAATGCTAATCCTTCAAGTGATAGTTACAATTCTTTAAGTGATTTTTATGTTAATAATCATAGCATAGAACTTCAGATTCCTTGGCAATTATTGAATTTCACTGATCCATCAACAAAATCAATCATGAGTGATATTAAAACTAATACATGGTTAACAAGCCAAATGATTGATTCAATTCATTTAGGATGGGCAGTCGTTAAAGATGATACAGATGCCATTAATGTTCAATTTGGATCCTATCTACTTAGCTCTTGGGAATACCCGGTTTATCATGAAAGATTAAAACAATCTTATTATATTATTCAATCTTATTTTGAAACTATTGACTAAAAAGACTTATTAAGGAGATGTTAAATTGGCTAAAATATTAATCATAAACGGTAGTCCACGAAAGAAAAATACATATGGACTATTAAAACGAATAGAAAAAGAGTTTTCTGGGGATACTATAGAATTTATTAATGTGTCTGACTATGATGTCAAAGCATGTGTGGGTTGTGAACAATGCTTAAGAAAAGGAGTTTGCCATATTAATGATGATGCTACTAAAATCTTAGATAAAATGGTAGAAGCCGATGGTATTATTATTGGCGCTCCTGTCTATTTAAGACAAATTCCAGGAAATCTAAAAAATATTTTTGATAGAGGTTGTGCATGGTATCACAGATCACCAATTGTTGGTAAACCTATCTTTTTTGTAACAACAACACAAGTAACAGGCACTAAATCTTTAATGAGCTATTTTAAAGATTTAACCGTGCAATGGGGAGTTATTTATGCTGGAAGCATTAATAAAACGCTATTTAATCTTGAAAAACCATATAAAATAAAAAAACTTGATAAATTTAAAAAGTATTCAAATAAAGACAATATAATAAAATATCGACCATCTATGAAACAAATCTTTGAATTTCATACACAAAAAGTACTTGCATCAGAAATACTGCCGCTTGATAAAACTTTTTGGGAAGAAAAAGGGTATATGGATAAACCATATTTTTATACATGTAGAATTAATATAGTAACTAGATTATTGGGATATCTATATTATAAATTTTTACAAAATATAATTTCAAAAAATAAAACGGTATAAAGAAAGGAAAATAAACATATGATTAGATTTGGTATTGTTGGAGCTGGAGGCATAGCTGAAAAGTTTGCTACAGATATTAAAAGTGTTAAAAATGCAAAAGCAGTTGCTATTGCATCAAGAGATCTTGAAAGAGCTAATAAATTTAAAGATAAATTTAATTTAGATTATGCTTTTGATAGTTATGAAAAAATGGCTGAAAGTGATTTAATAGATGCTGTATATATCGCAACACCACATAGCTTTCATAAAGAACAATCCATTATGTTTATGAATCATAAAAAACATGTGTTATGTGAAAAGCCAATTGCTGTGAACTCACAACAATTTGAAGATATGGTCGTATCTTCTCAGAAAAATAAAGTTCTTTTGATGGAAGCGATGTGGACTAAGTTCTTACCAGCAACTATTAAACTAAGAGAAGTAGTTCATTCAGGTGTATTAGGAAAGCTTAAACATGCATATATAGAGTTTGGACAAGATTTAAGACATATCGGTGGAGATACGGGTAGATTGTTTAATATGAACCTTGCAGGAGGATGCTTATTAGATATGGGGATATATCCATTATCTTATACACTAAATTTAACTGATAGTTCAGTTAAAACAATCAAAGCCAAAGCTGAATTTCATCATACTGGTGTAGATACTAAATCAATTGTTGATTTTGTTTTTGATGATGGATCTAGCGCAAAACTTATTTCATCATTTATGGAAGTTTTAGATGCACCTAGTGTTTTTGAATTTGAAAAAGGAAATATAGTTGTTGATCATTTCCATAAAAGTGAAAAAGTAATTATCAAGGATAAAACTTATTATTTCCCGCATGTATCAGGAGGATTTGAGTACGAAATAGAAGCTTTTTCAAAAACAATTGAAGATGGACTTTTAGAAAATGATATCATGACACATGAGCAAACTAGAAAGAGCATGAAACTACTTGATAGAACAAGAAAAGTTTTTGGATTAAAATATCCGTTTGAAGATTGATAAATTCTAATTTTCTTGTGATATAATAAAATAAACATATAAAAGGGGTATTTACATGGACAAACGTATAGAGTTATCTAACATATTAAGCAAAAAGAATCCTAAAGATTTAAAGATGATTGTGGGATTTGATGGATTTGTTGATGAAATCATTCACGTGGTTGATAAAAGAATGGACAGTCAACAATTTACTAGAATCAATACAATTGAAGCTTTAGGAACTAGAATTGTTAAAGCTAGTGGATTATCTACTAATATAGAATTAGTACCTACAATTAAAAAAATTGGTGGTAATGGACCGATTATGTGTAATGCGTTATCACAACATAATGCATCAATCGTTTATATGGGTGCTTTAGGCTATCCTTCTGTTGATGGTGTTTTTAAAGTGATGGAAGATAAAGTGAAACTATATTCTTTTGCAACTAATGGACACACAGATGCACTTGAATTTGATGATGGTAAATTATTATTAGGAAAAATGCAGTCTTTAAATGATGTGACTTATGAGAATTTATTAAAAGAAGTAGGAGAAAAAGAATTTATTGATTTATTAAGCAAAACAGATTTATTTGCCAACGTGAATTGGAGTATGCTACCTAACTTAACAGATCTTTGGGAAAAAGTTGCGAACAATATCTTACCTCAACTTCCTAAAAGAGGAAAAAAACCTTACTTTTTTGTAGATCTTGCAGATCCAGAAAAAAGAGAAGATGAAGAAATCAAAAGAGCTTTAAGTATTTTAAAGAGATACACAAAAAATTTCTTTGTAGTTCTTGGATTAAATAAAAAAGAAGCTTATGATGTCGCAAATGTTCTAGATTTATTTGATAATGAATCGTTGGTTAACATGCAAGTCTCATTAGAAGATTTAAATATTGCACTACAAAATTATTTAGATGTTGATTGTGTAGTTATTCATCCTGTTGATCGTTCATGCTGTGTTATTGATAACAAGTTTTATATGGAACAAGGACCATACATCGCAAAACCTAAATTATCAACAGGTGCTGGTGATAATTTCAATGCTGGATTTATTTTAGGTTTAATGCTAGGCTTAACTCCAGATCAAGCATTATTAACTGGTATGTCTACTTCTGGTTTTTATGTAAGAAACACGCACAGTCCTGATTTCGAAGAATTGTATACTTTTATGAAAGATTGGGCTGAAAATAAAATTTAGTATAGATGTTAAAAAGCCCAATAGGGCTTTTTTCTTTAGTTTTATATGATTATAATGAACTCAACTATTAGTCATGCATTTATTCAAATCTATGAAACATCAAATGAGTAAGAGATTATAAATATATATAAAAAATGATACGGGTTTAATCGTATCATTTTTATTTACTATTTGAGAGTTGGTAAAACTCCGTTTGCCACATCTAAGGTAGTATAGTCGAAGAAATACGTACTCCAAGTTAAATGTTTAGTATAAAACTCATCATCATTAAATTGTTCAGCACCTGCAGTAACCATTGTGTATTGATATGTATCAAGACCATTTGTAACTAAAGAGCCAGAAGAAATCAATACTTGTCCATCATACTTAAATGTATTTTCAATATATGAATTAGCACCTGTGCCAACAATTCTGCCAACAGAAACATTTGCAGATGATACATCACCAGTTGCAAAACTATTTGTTATATATATAGAATAGCGGCCAACAAGTCCAGCAATTTTACCAGCTGATGATTCTACCGATCCTGAGGCATAAGAGTTAATAATGCCTGAATTAGTATAGATGCCATTGCCTGATTTTCCAACTAAACCACCAGTTGAACCATAATACGTGTTAGAAGTTGTAATGTCTACATCAGCATATGAATTTGATATATTATTTCTAGGGCTGCTTGAACCGGTAGAAAATGATCCAATAAGTCCACCAACTTCTACTGTTACATCATTTGTATTAGTGATTGAAATAGAACCTTTAGCTGAAGATACTGCAACATTACCATAATAAGTTGTTCCAGTAAGACCACCAATAATAGCTGTACCAGGCGTATGATTATACCCGTCCATCGTAATGTCTATATTTGTATGTGTATGAATGAGTGTACCATAGTTGTCACCTATTAAGCCACCTAGTGCAACATTTGTTGATCCATTTACTGTAATACTCGAATTACCAATAACTTCAACATGGCTTACATAACCGGTGGATTTACCTGCTAGTGAACCAATATAGAGTGTATGTGTTTCATCAGTCGTAATATTCATATAAACATTTTCTAATTTTAAATCATAAATATATGCTTGAGAATATCCAAAAAGTCCGAAATAATCGTAAGTTGTTTGGTTAATTTCATAAGAGGTTAATTGAAGGTTTGAGATTGTATGACCGCCTCCATCAAAGGATCCATTAAAGCGATAATCATCTGTACCAATTGGAGTAAAAGTTATACCTGCAAGATCTAAATCTGCTGTTAAAATATAATCATAATAGAATTCTGTATGTGTTGTATCTATAGCTAGTAGATCTGCTACAGTATTGATATAAGAGACATTTGAACTGATATATCCATATATTTCAATTTCTGGGATATATGAAACTATCTCTTCAATAAGATCATCGTTTCGCATATAGGAAATTCCTTTTGCGATAAATTTATTATTATATCTAGACAATTCTACAGGTAATACGATTTGTTTCGTAGTAGACTCGCTTAAGAATTCAGCTTGTAAGTAAGTGACACTATTAATTGTGATACTCTTAACTTCTAGATTGTAAGGATTGTCTAGGTGAACTGTGATTTGATAATCTGCAGTATCATTTAAAACAACTTCACGTGTGTAATCAACAGCAGTTAATTCTAAGACATCAACAGTTGCAGTTTCTGGATCAACTGAACCAGGAACATTTAAATTAAATGATATAGATTGATCGAATTCAACATCATATATTGATTCATCAATTTGTGTAACTGAGAAACTTTCTAAGTGGTAATTGTAGGTTGTATAGTCTGTTTCATGTCCAAGAGAGATATATAGTCTATCTAAATTACTAGGAAATAAGAAATCTTCGTAAATCGTAGAATTAATAGTTACATAATCAATTATCATATCATCTGGATTATCGACATCTAAAATCAAGATGATATGATCTCCTGAGAAGTAAATGTCTTGTTCTTGAACAAAGGAAATACCTGCAATATCTGGCTGTGTTAAATAATCTTGTTCGAATATGTCTGTATTCCATTCATTATCATCGTAATTTTCGTTGACTGCATAACTTGTACGTACTTTTAATGTATATATTGTATTGCTATCTATTGAGTCATCAAAAGTTATAACATTCGATCCAACATTGATTAATTGTGAATCATCAATAGAAGTTCCTTTGTATAATCTTAAATAGGCATCTTCTAATAAGACGTCATCAGGATCTAGAAAATCTAGTGTTACAGTAATAGAGTTAGAATCACCTATATTTGAAGTTACAGCAAAGTTTTCTATAGAAGGTGTTGTATATGAAAGAACTTCTAGAGTAGATACTGTTTGCTCATCAATTAATTTATAGATATATTCGTTTTCAGTAGAATTTTGAGTATAATCAGCATAAAGCTTTATTTCATAACTAGTACTATCTTCCAGTCCAGTGACTTCTATTAAAGTGAAGTTGTTGATAGCTGTGAAGCGACTATGATAACTACCATCTAACCAAACTTCTACATAGACAGAAATTAATGTGAAGCTTGTTTGGTTAAGCCCAACAGCGATATCAAAACCTTCAGCTTCTGGTTGACAATAGAATAATATTAAGTCAGGAGTTGGTGTAGCTAGTGTTGTAAATGTAGATAAAGTGATTGTTTCACTAACTGGAGTTGTTGCTCCAACAGGTGTATATGTATAATCAACTTTTAATGTATGCTCAGTTTCTGAAACTAAATAGTTTTTTTCAAATGTATTATTGCCGACAACTAAATTTAAATGATCTACTTCGACTTCGCCTTGATAAAGAGTTGCAGTCATTTGTGAAATCGAACTATTAAAATCAACGACATTAATTACGCTACTATAAAGCATATCAGTAATCACTTCATTAGTATTAGTGAATCCTAATACAACTGCAGGAAGTGTATCTACTTCCTCATTAAAACCTTCAACAGGTAGTGTTGATCCATATTGGTCAAAAGTTCCTTCAATTTTAACTTCATAAGTTGTATCTGATTCTAAGTTAGAAAAAGTAATTGTGTTCATCCCATTATTTATATCATAACTTGCAATAAACGTCGCTTTATTATAAAGTACTAATTTTCCATCTTGTAATAAGCCAAGTGGATCAGTCAAACTAACAGAATATGTGATTGAATCTTTAGTTGTTTCAACTAATGTTAAGATGAAATTAAATCCATCTAGTACAGATACATATTCAATCACTAAAACATTTCTAGTGATACTATAGGTTACATCTTCATAAACAACACTATAAGTGATGGTATAAGATCCTAGTGTATTTGAATCTACATCTGAAGTAACATCAATATCCAAATCAAAATCATTAGTAATGGTTGCTCCTGGATCGGTAAAATCATCATAAACAAAAACTGTCATTGTTGCATCACCATTTAATGCTAAGATGGGTGTTTCAGCTGTAGCATCAACATCTCCAGATGTGAAACTTATTTCATAACCTTCAATGTTTTTCGTGATACTTTCATAGAGATAACTACCTTCTACAACAACCTTATAGTTAGTGTTTGCAGTGAAAGTATCAATTGTAATTAGTGTATCACCATTTGTGATAGGAAATGTTTTTACAACATTGCTACCTTGATATAATACAACTTCAACATTTGAAAGATCACCAGTGGGATCATTAAGCGATACTGTAAAGCTAATAGAAGTGTTTGTAATCGTAACATCTGAAATATTGATATCTAAATTATATAATACAGAATCAACTACAGTAACTGTTCTATCAACAGAATAATTGACACCTAGATATTCAATAGCATAAGTGATAGTATATACACCAACAGTATTTGTATCAAGATCTGATGTTGTTTGTATATCTAAGTTAAAATCACCAATAATGGAAGCACCTGGATCCGTATAGGCGGTTCCAACTTCAATCGTAACAAAAACATCACCTGAAAGTTCAATTTCAGGTAATAAAGTAGAGATTTCTTCGGGAGTTGAGCCACAGGACGTCAAAATAAAAAGTGAAATTAGCAACACTCCGATTTTTAAAATTGTTTTCATAAATACCCCTTGTTTATTTTATTTTTAAAAAGTTTAGATAGTTTATTATACAATAAAATTTAAGTAAAATCAAAATAATTTTCCATACATAAATGAAAATAATTTTCTATATGTGATTTTTTATAAATTAAGGGTTTATATTTTATATAAAATTAGTAGTAATTAAAGTCGATTATAGAAATTAAGTGAGGTAAATTGAAAATCATGAAGCAAACATTAGAGTAAAATATGACTTTTAAATTTATGCAATAAGTGATACAATAAAAGAAAAAATAGGGTGATGTTATGGATTTTCAAGAAAAAAAAGTGCTATCGAAAATAAATTATAAGAAAGCATTAGTATTTATGGTTACTAGAAAACTAAGAGATAAAAGCTATAAAGGTAAAATTAAAAAATTTACAGGATTTGCTAATGTTGCATTATTAAAAGTAGAAGATTTACAAAATCTTTATATAGATTTTAAAATTACAAATGGACAAGCTGCTTTAATAGCTATCCAAAAAGACGAGATGAAAATACTTGCTCAAGAAAATTTGGAAAAACATATAACACTTCCGTTTAAAAAAGGATTTGTTAGACTGAGACTTATTGGAGAACAAACAGATTTGAATTTTTTAATTAAAAAAGTATAAAAGTAAATAATTAGGTATATATTTGCAAATTTTTGTTATAATGATATGGGGAAAAAGGAGTTACTATGAAATATATTGCACATCGCGGTAAAACTATCAGCGCACTAGAAAACACCAAAGAAGCATTTATGGATGCTGCCCTAGATCCTCATTTTGATGGTGTGGAGTGTGATATCTATACTTCAAATGATGGAGAATTCATTATCTTTCATGATGAATCAACGAAGCGGTTGTCTTCTAAAAATCATCAAATTATGGATTTGTCATATGAAGAGATTAAACAAATAAAACTATTTGACAAAAAGAAAAACAACTATGAAATACCTCATTTAGTAGAATTTTTAGATATATGTAAAGCACATCATAAAAAACCGATTATTGAAATTAAGAAGATACATGATATTACACAACTGCATAATTTATTTGCTATTATAGGTGATTATGATGATTTAGACCCAGTTATTATTTCTTTTAATATCAATTATTTGAAATATTTAAGAGCAATAACAGATATTGATTTATATCTTTTAACGACTTTTATTGATGATGAACTTATTTATGATTGTAGAGTGAATTTGTTAAACCTATATTTGAACAAAGAATCTATTAACAAAACACTAGTAGAAAAACTTAAGAAAAAAGGATTTAATCTGGGTGTATTTACTGTAAATGATAAAAAAACAGAATCTATTTGTAAAGAGCTTATGATTGATTTATTAACTACAGATAAACTATAAACTTAACGATAACAGTTAAGTTTTTTTTTTAGTCTTTTAATTCTTAGCCTTTGTGTTTATAATAGAAGTATAAGCATATGTCTAGGAGGCAGCAATTGAAAAAATATATTGGATATTTTTATACATTTATGATTATGTTTGTCATTGTTCTTTTTGCAATTCCAAATATTAATCTTCAAGCATATAATCAAGATGAAATACAACAAGCTGATGCTCTTTATTTTGCATCTAGATATTGTAGTGCATGTCAAAAAGTAGAAAACGAAAAAATTATTATTGATCTTATTGAAGATGGATATGATATACAAATCTTCTATTTAGAAGATGATAAAGACTATACTAACTTATTGTATGATGTACAATTCACTTATGATGTTGATTTCTTTGGAACTCAATTAACTCCTGTAATCTTTGTAGGAGACACCTATTTTGTAGGGTATACTGATATTAAAGATAGTGTAGAGTCAAACACGTTGCAAAATATCATGGATAGAGATGATTTACTCACATTAAGAGCTGCACCAGATGCTGATTTCTCATTGATTACCTTTGTATTACTAGGATTTGTCGATGGTGTAAATCCTTGTGCAATAGCTATGCTTTTATTATTTATTTCCATGTTAAGTTTCTCAGATAATTCAAAAACACTGTTAAAGATTAGTTTTATCTTTATTTCCGCAATTTTTATTTCATATTTTTTATTTGGAACTATATTGTATACGACGTTATCAAGTTTAAATGGACTTGCACCTATATTAGAGATTATACCTTGGATTATTATAGGTATTTCAGTTATAGTTGTTATCCTAAATCTATTTGATTTTATCGTAACGATATTGAAAAGATATGATAAAGTTAAAAATCAATTACCAAGTAGAATTCAAAAGTTTAATAAAAAAATGATGACTAAATTTACTCAAAAATTAGAAGAAGGCAGTTTCATGGTTTATTTTATTGCATTTTTCATAGGTATTGTCATCTCATTTACTGAATTTTTATGCACTGGTCAAGCGTATTTCACAGCAATACTCCATTTGATTCATTTCTCTAGCCATATTGGCCGTGGATTGATCTTATTATTAATTTACAATTTTATTTTTGTACTACCTTTGATTATTATTGCAGTGATTGCTGCAAAAACAAAATCAATCATGAGTATATCAGTCTTTATGAGAGAAAAACTACATTGGATAAAATTATTTAATGTTTTTGTGTTTTTAGCAATTATCATTTATTATATATTGGTGGTACTGTGAGGGTCATATGAAATATAAAATAATTCTAAAAAAAGAAGAAGAAATCATCTTTGACGGGAAGCCTATAGATCTTCCAATTAAAAAAGATGTATTAAAACAAAAATCATTTGAAATGTTTGGTGATGAAGAACCTTGCATCATACATCAGGTATATATCATTGAATTTTTTTGTGATGCTTTAGTTTCTAGATTTAAAGATAATTTAGATCAAGAAATTAAGCTTTCTGATTCTATTGAAGAGATTAAATTTATTGATATTAAAAATATAGATCAAACTACGCTCATTATAAGGAGAAAATAATCATGAAAGAATTTTATCTAGATTATGCTGCTACAACGCCACTTGATAATCGCGTATTAGATTTTATGAAGCCATTTTTGGAACATAAATTTGAAAATCCTTCTTCAATGCATAGTCATGCAATTGAAAATAAAAAAGCAATCAATCAAGCAAGAAAAAAGGTAGCTGATGCACTTAATGCTTCACCAGATGAGATATTTTTCACTTCAGGAGGCACCGAATCTACTAATTGGGCAATTAAAGGTTATGCATTTAAAAACCCAGATAAGAGAGAAATCATCACATCTAAGATAGAACATAAAGCAACTTTAAACACACTTCATTTTTTAGAAACTCAAGGGTATAAAGTTACATATTTAGATGTTGATGCATATGGTTTGATAGATCTAAAACAATTAGATCAAGCAATCAATGAAAATACTTTAATGGTTTCTATCATTTATTCTAATAATGAAATAGGAACGATTCAAGATGTTAGATCAATATCCAAAATTTGCAGAAGACATCAAACAAAGCTTCATTTAGATGCTGTTCAAGCTTTTGCACAACTTGATATTGATCTTCAAGATTTAGATGTAGATTTTTTAACAATATCAAGTCATAAATTTTATGGACCAAAAGGTGTTGGAGTACTGTATGTGAAAAAAGGTTTAGAATTAGAACCTTTAATTCATGGAGGCTCACAAGAAAGTAAACAACGTGGAGGAACTGAAAATCTATATGGTGTTGTAGGTATGGGAGAAGCAGCAAGAATTGCAAGATTAGAATTAGAAAAAAACAGAAATCATTATCAAATGTTGCAAATAGATTTTCATCAAAAAATGATGAATGCATTTGATGATATTAAATTAAATGGTACACCTTGTGGTTCTAATCGATCTTACAATAATTTATCTTATGCATTTAAACATGTTTTAGGTCATGAATTTCATTTTCAACTTAATAAATTAGGTGTTTTTATTTCAAATGGAAGTGCATGTAATGCACAATCTATTGAACCAACACATGTTATTAAAGCAATAAATGTAGAAAAAGAATATCAACCATGTGTGATTAGAATATCATTTGGAAAATATTGTAAGTTAGAAGATCATGATGAAATCATCAAAAGATTTAAACAAGCTTATGATGAAATAAGAAACTAAGTATATTAACTTTTTACTAAAACGACAAATATAATCAAAAACTCTATGGGAGATTTTTATGACAGACTTAATGCAATTTATATTTATCACATTAGCTATAATCGTTTTTTCATCTTTCTTGTTAACTGGGCTAAGAATGGCAGTTCATCGATATTTTGATTTTCAAATCGATAAGAAATTGTTTTATGAATATCTAGTATTTCATTTGATATCTTTATTAAGCGCTGGAGGAGCATTCTTATTTATCCCGTTTGGACAAACTGGTGTCGTTAACTATGCTGTTTTATCTTTTTGGATTATTTTTGTTACTACCATATTAATTTTAGAATATTTTATATTTTATAGACGTCATTTTAACTATGAATCAGGTAATAAATATTTCGTTTTCTTAATCGTTTCTTATTTTGCAAACACACTTATCCTAGTTGTGGTTTTAAATGTGTTGATTATCGTAGGCGGCGTACTTGGTGTCATATAAAGTTTAGTTTAATGTAAATGAAATTTTTATAAACACATACACTTCAATTTATGAAGTGTTTTTTATTTAGACTATATCTAATCATTAAGTTTTAGTTAAGTAACTTAATTTTCACTTAAGTTACTAACTATTGAATTTCTTATTTGATATAGTTAAAAAGAGGAGGTCTATATGAGTGAACCAAAGAAGATTTAAATTATTTGCAAAAATTGGATATGCCACATTGTTTATATACATATTGTATGTAGCTATTGCCGTAGCGGATAAAGAGCTTTTTTTCCTATATTATTCAATAACTTCAGGGGCACTTGTATTAATCTCAATACTTTTAATGATTGTAGCTATAATAGAAAGAAGAAAGTCACTTATCATTTCATCATTAATCTTCATTGCATTATTTATAGCAGAAATTATTATCAGATCAATTTATCAATCATTTAATGATATATTAATTAATTATACTATTGAAACAATCTATCAAATCATATTTGCTATCGCGGTTGCGATTTTTGGATTTGGAATCTTAGATTTTTTATCATTTATGCAAAAAAGAAAGAACATTCAGGAACTTGCATTTGAAAATAGTAGTGCAATATATATTGAATATGATAAAAGCGCAAAAACATTTATATTTGAGTATTCAAAGAGCTTTTCAAAAGCTCATCACATTAACAAACAAACTAGAAAATATTCACTAGAAGAAATAAAATCATTTACAAAAGAAATAGATAGACACAAACTTATTGAAATTTTAGAAAAAAATAACGTTGAAAACACAACAGAAATAAATATTAAATTACCAGATTTAAATAATTACTTATCTTTTTACTTTTATGCAACAAAAACTAATAATCACTATTTATGGATTGCTTTTGATGTATCCGATATGGATTTAATGAGAAAGCAGTTAACAATAACAAAAAATCAGTTGAAGGAATTGTCGATATCTAATAAAAAAGTTATTGAAAATACAAACGAACTTATAGTTATTCTTGATATGAATGGAAATGTCATACAGGCTTCAAATAAATATTGTGAGATATTTAACTATGATCCTGATGAGATAGTGGGAGTTTATGTTAATGATATTGGGAACAGATATCATAGTGATTTCGATGAATGGATAAAAGATGTAGCTGAAAAAAAAATTACAACCTCAGTCACAAAATATAAAAAAAATGACGAAGATTTTCTTATTTCATGGAAGAATGTATTGTTAAATGATGGAGATGGCAAACCAAAATCTATTATTTCTATGGGAGAAGATATTACTAAAATAACAAATTTAAGAAATTCATTAGAATATCAAGCTAATTATAATCAGATTACTGGATTATTAAATAAAAATGGTTTAAATAAACGTATTAAAGAATTGAAAGATGTTAGATCAGCAGCTTGTTTTAATATTGATATTGATGAGTTTTATACAGTTACTGATTATTATGGTATCCAGATTTCAGAACAACTCTTAAAAATTCTAGGAAATGAATTAAAAAATATCATATCAAGCAATGATATACTAGCAAATCAAAGTGAAGATCAATTCTTATTAATTTTAATTAATCCTTCGAAAGTATTAATTGAAAAGACAAAAGAGATTTTAGAAGAACAAATTGTTAAATCTTATACTATTGGTGATCTTTATATACAAATAAAAAAACGAATTGGTTATGCAATATATACCGATGACACTAAAAATTTTAATGACTTAATCAATTATGCAGCGCTAGCATCCTATCATAAGCCAGACACACAATACAACCAAGTAACTAGATATCAACCAATTATGAAAGAAAACTTAGAAAATAACATTATTTTAGGAAATAGACTTTTTGAAGCAATCAAGAATAAAAAAATAGATATTCATATGCAATATATTATGGATGCCTCGACTCAAAAAGCTATTTATGTAGAGGCTCTTGCTAGATGGCATGATGACGTACTAGGTTTTATTGTTCCTGATGAGTTTTTCAAAGTAGCAAGAAAATCCAATTTAATTGAAATGTTAGAATTAAATTTAATCGAAAAAAGTCTATCTAGTTTTAAAATTCTTAAAGAAAAAGAAGGTCAACAAGATTTAAAACTTACAATCAATTTGACTCCAGAAATGTTTTTAAAAGAAGGATTTGCACAACAATTCTATGATATTACTATACTTAATCAGGTTAATCCAAAAGATGTTTTTGTAGAAGTATCTGAAAATACATTTGTACATAATAACTTTATATGTAATGAAATGATAAAAAGGTTTAAATCATTTGGATTTTATATAGCAATAGATGATTTTGGTAGTATGTATTCATCCCTAGCTGTTTTAGAAAACATAGAGTATGACATGATTAAAATTGATGGTAGTATTATTAATCACTTAGAATCAAAGAAAAATCATGCAATTGTTGAGATGATAAGCAGAATTGGCAGTTTGTCTCATAAAATAATTGTTGCTGAGCTTGTAGAATCAAAAGAAGTTAGTGATATTTTATTAAAAGTAAATATTTACTTACAACAAGGCTATTACTTCCATAAACCACAAAAAATGATATAAAAAACTGTCTTAATTGACAGTTTTTTTAATGAAGTTTATATGCTATAATGTTATAGATGAGAGGTGACATATGAAATTTCATTTAAATAGTGGTAATAGCTATGATTTAAATTTGATAGATGACTTAAAACGAGATCTTGTATTGATATTACCAGGTGGCGCATATCAGTATGCATCTGAAAGAGAAGCTGGTGTTGTTGCAGATGCTTTTTCTGATCTTTTTCATCAAGCGATATATTATTATAGAGATTCTCAAATACTTTATCCTAAAATTAACGATGAAGCATATGAACTTTTAAATATTTTAAAACAACATGAAAAGATCAATAATATTTATATCATTGGTTTTAGTGCAGGTGGACATTTTGCAGCTATGATCTCAAATTTATATCCTGATTATGTAAAAAAACTTGTATTATGCTATCCAGTGATTACGACAAATCCTAGATATATGCATGTAAATTCTTTTGTAAATTTATTTGGTAAAAAACCAACTACAGATGAACTAGAAGAAGTATCAATGGAAAGAAAGATACATTCTCAATTTCCACCAACATTTATCATGCATACGATGACCGATACAAGTGTTCCGGTGGAAAATTCATTATTATTTATTGAAGCATTAAAAGCAAATAAGGTTTATGTAGAAAGCCATTTATATCCAACAGGTAGACATGGTATATCTATTGCAACAAAAGATGTACGTTATGAAGATATGACTGAGAAAGATTACCTAGATACTTATGGATACATTTCTGATTGGGTAAGACTAGCTAAATTATTTTTGAAAAGAGGACTTTAATGACACATATATTATTAAGTAGAGGTATCATTGGTAGAGATGATATGGTCAAAGAGTTAAAAAATATAATAAAAAAAGAGTATAAAGTTTGTATATTAGCTTTTTCATTTTTTGATAAACACATAGATTCAAAAGAAGACTATGATTTATACTATAAAAAAGGTGGAGAATACTATCAAAAAATGATAGATAGTTTTGCACCATATGATATTAAAGAAAGTCAAATATCTTGGATATATTATTTTGATGATACAAAAGAAAGCGCAAAACAAAAAATAAGTGACGCTGATATCATCTATTTTCCAGGTGGATCACCTGATCAAATGATGACACGTATTATCGAGTTTGAATTAAAAGAACATATAGAAGCACAAGACAAAATATTCATAGGTTCTTCAGCCGGCACAATGATTCAGTTTGCTGATTACCACATATCAAAAGATATAGATTACGATTGTTTTAGTCTTCAAGAAGGATTAACTTTAATTAGTGATTTCATCATTGAAGTACATTATAGAAGAAGAAAAAAACAAAAGAGTGCATTAAGAAAAATGCATCGACTAACACATAAGAATATTTATGGAATACCTGATAATGGTGCCATTATCTATGATAATAATAAAATCATATTACTTAATGATGCATCGCAATTATACAACCACAAAGGAGTCATTAGAAAATGAAAAAGTTTTTAATAATTTATATTATCATCAGTTTATTATTTGGTGTCGCGATTTACTTTGTAACCTTAACATTAGCTTATAATCAAAGAGTATACGATGTCTACTATGAGTTGGCTGATGAAGCAGTAGCAACACTTGATTTTGATGATTTCATCAGTATGCAATCTATTTCTTATCAGAAGATTCATCGAGAAGAAACTGATTCGTACACGATTGATGTTTATCATGTAATTGGGAAAAATGATGAAACCTATATTAATCAGTTTGGTCTATTCATTGTACCAACACAAGAGGTTGATTTTGCTCTTGATGTAGAAGATTTAGATGACCAAACTGGTATTAGAGTTATTAAATTAAATGGCGAAGATGCAAATGAAACTATATATGAAACTTATACAGAACCAAGTTATGAAGGTGCCGCTGTTAGTTATGGATTATCTTTAATGTCATTTTATTTTTATGCAATTGATTTTGATGAAGATCTAGAATTAGAAATTGAACTGTATGATTATAATGGAGATATGTTTGCTAATTTTAATCAAAATATTATTTCTCAACAGTATCCAGATTTAGATGATGGATTTAGTCCAGGCATGGATGCTGATTACTTAGCAGAACTCATCGATCAAGATACTTATGTCTATCCAAAACTCATTAGAAATATGACAATTTTCATCGTTTCTGATATCATTCTAGGTTCACTTATATATTTTTTTATTAAGAGAAAGAATCAATAATTTCTTTCTCTTTTTTTTCTGTTTAGATTGATTTTTATTTTTTATCAATTATAATGAGTAAAGTAGAGGTGAATATAATGAAACATATTAGAACCAGTAAATATGATAATGAAAGATTTAATATAGTGAAAGAAAAAGAAACATTCCCAAAGCTTACAATGGAGCTTAAGATTGATCCGAATAAAACAATGCAGTCGATCATAGGTTTTGGTGGAGCATTTACTGAATCAAGTGCATATAATCTTTTAAGAATCAGCAAGGAACAAAGATTAAAAGCTATTAAAGATTATTTTGATCCAGTAGATGGATTAGGATATACCCTTGGTAGAGTATCCATACACGGATGCGATTTTAGTTTAAATAGTTATTTATATATTGATGATTATGATGATTCGCTTAATTCATTTTCAATTAAACGAGATCAACCAATCATTGATTTAATTAATGATGCATCAGCTATTAGAAAACAAGACATTAAAATTTTAGCTTCTCCTTGGACACCACCATTTTGGATGAAAGATAATAATTCACCCATTAGAGGCGGAAAATTGTTACCAAAATATGATCAAATCTGGGCAGACTATTTTGTTAAGTTTATTAAAGCTTATGAAGAAAAAGGTATAAATGTATTCTCAGTTACAGTTCAAAACGAGCCTATGGCAGCTCAAAGATGGGATTCATGTATTTTTGAAGCTGATGATGAAGCAAGATTTGTTAAAGTTTTAGGAAAGACTTTCAAACAACATGATTTGAAACAAAACATTTATATATGGGATCATAATCGTGATCAAATGTTAGAAAGAACTAAAGCGGTTTTAAAAGACAAAGAAGCGTATAAGTATGTTTATGGAACTGCATTTCATTGGTATGATCAAGAAGAATTTGAAGAAGTAAAAAAAACACATGACGCATTTCCAGAAAAACATTTACTTTTTACAGAAGGCTGTCAAGAAAACGGGCCACATCTTGGAGATTATGCTATTGGTGAAAGATATGGCAGAAATATGATAAACGATTTTAGAAATTATAATGAAGGATATATTGATTGGAATCTATTTTTAGATGATGTCGGTGGACCTAATCATGTAAATAATTTATGTTCTGCACCGATACATATTAAAGTTTTTAATGAAGAAGTTTATAGAAATTTGAGTTACTATTATATTGGTCATTTTTCTAAATATATTATGCCAAATGCTGTTCAAATTGAATCTAAAGGGGATAAAGATTTATATTATATTGCTTTTAAAAATCCAGATGATAGTTATGTTGTTATTATTCAAAATGAAAAAGAACAAGATTTCAAAATCAATATAAAAGGATTGAAAAAACCAATCGAGGTTCTTAGTAAAGCACATAGTATTTCAACATTATTAATTTAAAGTTAAATAAAAAGGAGCATATTGAACTGCTCCCCGTTTAGTAGACATTAAATAAAAAGGGGCTTAGTGGTTTTAAGGGGTTTGAAATTCGAGGAAAATTTTAATTTAGGCACTTTCATACTACAATTAAGTATGGAGGTGTTTTTATTATGGCAAAAAAAGGACAAATTTTTAAGAAGTATCCTTTAGATTTGAAGCTAAAGATTGTGAAAGAAAAAATTGATGTTGGAAAGAGTTATAAATTTCTTTCAGATCATTATAAAATTAGCGAAGGAACCATAACGACTTGGGTATATATGTATCGTAGAGATGGGGGACTTGATATCAAACAAAAAGGCAGACCAGTAGAGCTAGATATAGACTACAAAGAACGCTATGAAATCTTAAAAAAATTCCAGGACTTCTTGGGGGTGGTCGAACAAAAGAAAAAATAATTTTTATTGATAGATACCGAAAAACATATAACCTTAGATCAATGTGCGAGGTATTAGGTGTAGGACTTAAAAACTATTATAAATATAGAGGTGTATTGGATCCTGACTATAAAGTATATCGTCTAGTCAAAGAGGTATTTGATAGCAGCAAGAAAACATATGGATATAGACGCATAGCTGATGAAATACGCGATTGTAAAGGTATTATCATCAACTATAAGAAAGTCCTTAGAATCATGCGCAAGTATGGAATTCAAGCTCAATACATTAGAAATATCAAACCTAATTACAGTAAGAAATGCATAGAAGAAAATATCAAGGATGATTTATTAAAAAGAAAGTTTAATCAAAGAGGATGGGTCACAGATATAACATACCTTATCTTTGGAAGTAAAAGGGCATATTTATCTACGATATTGGATTTAAAAACTAGAAAAGTAGTCTCACATATCATCAGTTCTAGAAATGATAACAAGCTCGTTATGGATACATTAAATCTAGCAATCAGTAAAACAAAAGATCTAAACGGACTCATTATCCATTCAGATCAAGGGTCTCCGTATGTTTCAACAGAATATAGAATTATCTGCGAATCTAATGGTATACTCATTTCCATGTCAAGAAGGGGTACACCATTAGACAACGCAGTGATTGAGAGTTTCCATTCAATACTAAAAAAAGAAACTCTGTACAATAATGATATCAAAAATTTAAAAGAATATATACAATTAGTGGAAGAATGGATAGAATTTTATAACACCACAAGGAGAAAACAAAAAAAGTAGACCCTTTTTTATTAGTGTCTACTTTTTGGGGTCCACTTCATATCGCTTCTTTTTTTGTAAGCGTTTCACTTTTTTTAATAAAAGACTTTACTTTTAAATAAAATCTATTATAATGGAATTAGGAAACCGATTTCTTGAGGTGGCAAAATGATTATTAAAAAGCATATAGAAAGCAATAAAAACACTGGATATTATTTTCCTATGTTTAACTTAAAAGGGTTTAGATCATCAATTACGCCCTTTTTTGGTGGAGATGTAAAGACTGATCTTCATCATTATGCAACAGAACCTACATCAGAATTGGGTTTATTTGAACATACGCAATCGAGAAATGTCATTTTTGATATTGATCATAATTTATATTTTTTAAATGGACAAACACAATTACAACAAAATGATAGCATTGATTATGAAGTAGGACCTTTATATCAAAAAGTAAATAGACATAATAAACTTCATGATATATCAACAACTTCTTTTGTTTTATTAAATGAAATGGCAGAAGTACATGAAATAGTATATACAAATAAAACAAAAAAAGACCAGCATATAAAAGTTACTACTGCAACACCGATGTATGCAAGAAGTGTTGATAATTTGCATGATCATCGACATGTAACATCTTTATTAAACACAATTGATGTTTTAAATGGTGCAATTAAAGTTAAACCGACACTTTCATTTGATGAAAGAGGTCATCAAGTTAACGATACGACTTACTATTTTATTGCGTCAAGTGATGATATGCATATTAAAGGCTACATTCCTACTCAAGAAGATTATTTAAACCAGGGTTCATTCCATTTTCCAAAAGGCTTGGATAAATTAAAAGAACAAGGATATCACATAGATGGTTATGAAGCAATGGGCGGCATAGCATTTGATGGCATTATAATTAAACCAAATGAATCTGTAACATTTTATATGGCTATAGCTATTCAAAAAGAAGATATGGATATAAATCAGTTTAGAAAAACATATTTATCAACATCAGGGTTTCATAAGGCTTTAGATGAAGTAATAGCTTTTTTTGAAACATATTTAAGTCAATTGAAGTTTGAAATCGATACTGATGAAACATCAAAACAATTAAATTGGGTATCATTACAACCATTACTTAGAAGATATTATGGGAATTCATTCATGCCACATCATGATTATGGTAAAGGTGGACGCGGATGGCGTGATTTATGGCAAGATTTACTCGCATTAATTATGATGAATGATGATAGTGTTTATGAACTATTGTATAGTAATTTCCAAGGCGTTAGAATTGATGGTTCTAATGCGACAATTATTGGAGATCAACCAGGTGAATTTAAGGCGGATCGTAATCAAATAACAAGAGTTTGGTCTGATCATGGAGTTTGGCCATTAATCACAACTAAACTTTACATTGATGAAACAGGGGATGTTGACTTTTTATTGAAAGAACAATCATATTTTTCTGATCAGTTCACACATTATACTAGACAAATTAAAAAGATTAATGAACAAAATATATTAATTGATGAAAATAACAAAATATATAAGGGCTCAATTTTAGAACATCTACTTATTGAAAACCTAGTGGGTTTTCATAATATCGGAAAACATGGATTCACTAGACTAGAAGATGCTGATTGGAATGATGGATTAGATATGGCACATGAAAATGGTGAAACGATTGCGTTTACACACATGTATGCTGAAAATTTAAGTATTTTAGCGCATTTGCTAAAATCTACAAATTTAAAATCTATAAATTTATTAGACGATATCGAGGTTTTATTAACCAAAAACGCAAATTTACAAACTTATTTTGATAGAGTATCTCAATTTAAAGGCAACAAGGTATCTTTTAATATAAATTATCTTTTTGAAAGATTAATGAAACTATCAGAAGATAAGAAAAAATTTATTAATGATAATGCATATGAAGAAAATAAATATCAAAGTTATTATGATAAAAACGGAGAATTATTAGATGATAAAACTTCAATTGCTTTAACAGGTCAAGCAATGGCACTCATAGCACACACTCCAACTCAGGAACAAGCTCAAAAAATAGCTTTTCACACAAAAGAAAAGCTTTTCGATACAAGTGTTGGTGGATATCATTTAAATACAAATTATCAAAAAGTATTAACTAATATGGGTAGAGCATTTGGATTTGCATATAATCATAAAGAAAATGGAGCAGTATTCGCTCATATGGCTATGATGTATGCTTATGGGTTATATGAATATAATTTAGTTGATGAAGCAAGACAAGCAACATTTCAACTATTAAAGCAAGCTCAAAAAGAAGACTCTCAAGTATTAGCTGGCATACCTGAATATTTTTCTGATAAAGGTCACGGAAAGTATTCATATCTTACTGGATCAGCTAGTTGGTTATTACTATTACTTAGAAAACAAATATTTGGACTCGAATTTAATTTAGGAAAATTAACACTTAATCCGAAATTGACAAAAGAAGATTTCATAAATCAAAGTGCATCAATAGTAACAAATATATTTGGTAAAACAGTCAAAATAACATATCACAATCCGAAAAATTTAGATTATGGTCAATATAAAATTAAAGATATATTTATAAATGATAAAGAAGTACACATGCCTATTACAAAAATTAATGGAAGTATAGAGGTGCATCTAGATGAAATTGTATGATACTTATGATTTATTAGGAATTGGATATCAAAAAATATTTAACTTTCAATCCTGGAGAATTGCTAAATTAAATTATATTAAAGAACTTGACATCCAAAATCTTAATTTTATTGAATGTCATCATGAAACTGATGAAATATTCGTATTAATTCAAGGAAAATGTGATATGTTTATATTAAAAGAAGATTCCCCAAAAACATTTGAACACTTTTCCTTAGAAACACAAAAAATATATCGTATACCTAAAGGTGTTTATCACGCTCATGCTCTTTCTAAAGACGCACAGATACTTATTATTGAAGAAGACGATACATGTGATGGTAATTCTCATCGTGTCTATCTAAACGAGCAAGAAATTAAAAACTTACAATTATCAACATGTGGAGGTAATTGATGAATTACAAACTAGTATGGCAAGATTTATTTGATCAAGATAAATTAGATTTAAACACATGGAATATTGTAACGGGTGGCAATGGATTTGGAAATAATGAAGATCAATATTATACAAGTCAAGAAAAGAATCTATTTATTAAAGATCAAACATTGCATATAGTTGCATATAAAGAAGCGTATAAGCAAAGAAATTACACTTCAGCTAAAATCTCTACAAAAAATAAAAAGCTTATTAAATATGGACGCATTGATGTATTAGCTCATGTACCTAGAGGTATGGGGACTTGGCCAGCAATTTGGTTACTAGGTGAAAATATTAATGAAAGTGGTTGGCCATTATGCGGTGAAATAGATATGATGGAACATGTAGGAAATCACGAAGGATTCTTTCATTATTCTCTTCACTCAAAGACATTTAATCATAACAAACGCAATCAACCTACATACATTTATGAAGATCAAAAATTGCTTGATGGATTTCATTTATATCGTCTTGATTGGGAAGAAGATAAAATCTCATTTTATGTAGATGACAAGCATATGGCGACATTTAAAAAACCTCAAGATGCAACCGTCGAACAATGGCCATTTGATCAATCTTTCTATTTTATTTTAAATCTTGCGATTGGTGGTAGTTGGGGAGGATATATTGATGATTCAATGTTTCCTGTTGCATTTAAGATTAAGCACGTTAAAGTATACGAAAGAAGTGATGAAAATTGAACAAGAAAAGAACAATTTATAATATCGCAAAAGAACTAGATTTAGCTCCTGGAACGATTTCAAAAGTAATTAATAATACTGGAAATGTTTCTGATTCAACTAGAAAAAGAGTACTAGCGTATATAAAAAAAGTAGGATATGTACCTAATAATTCAGCTAGAATGCTTAAGTCTAAAAGAACTTATACAGTAGGTATTGTATTTACTGAAGAATCTGATGTAGGATTAGAACATTCATTCTTTTCTAGTATTTTGCAACATTTTAAAACATTTGTTGAAGTACAAGGATATGAACTTAGTTTTATTGTTAAAAAACTAGGACAACATGAATTATCATATTACGAATGGTGTATGAATAAACGTGTAGATGGCGTTTATATCGTTGTTGGTAACTATGATGATAAGGGGTTATATGAACTTGTTGAAAGTTCTATACCAGCCGTATCAACAGATATGTTACTTCCAAAACTTCATACTGTAATCAGCGATAATGATCAAGGCGTTAAACTGATATTTGATTATATAAAAGAAGAGTTGAAGCTTAAAAATATTGCATACATATCTGGACCTAAATCTTCTAAAGCCTTTAATGAACGTGTAGATGCTTATCATAAATACACACAAGAATACCAGTTGAATCAAACATCAGAAGTCATCTACGCAGATAGCTTTGGATTTACAAGTGGATATAATGCCGTATACAAGTTATTAAAAAAACCTGAACAAAAACCTGAACTTATTATGGTTGCTAGTGATGATATTGCACTAGGGGTTTTAAAAGGTTTATCTGATATGCATATTAAAGTACCAGAGGACATCCAAGTTGTTGGCTTTGATGATATTGCATTTTCTAAGCATTTTACCCCATCGCTTACAACAATAAGACAAGATAGAAAATTGTTAGGCCAAACCGCAGCTAGACTTTTAATTGAACTTATGGACAACCCAAACAAGGATGTTTCTGAGATTGTAAAATTACCAGTTGAATTAGTCATCAGAGAGTCTACAAGAAAAAAATAAATTTTTATATTGAAAACGGTTTCTTTATATGTTATGATATAAATATAATGAAAAAAGAAATCGGTTTCCTAAAAAGGCGGAACCGGTCTCCTTTAAAAAAAGAAACCGATTTCCTTAAAAAGGAGAGAAATATGGAAAATTATCATTTCAAACTTAATAATTATCAAAAGCAAAAACCATTTTCTAGCTTTTTAAGTGGGGTCTCTGGATTAAAAGGTATCCCTTTATGGGCTTTTTATGTCAATAGAGGTCAACTTATCTCATCTTTTGGTATTAGAAATAAAGATGGCGCAATCATGGAGTTCTTTCCAGCTAATGCAGCTTATCATTATGTATCTAGAATTGGATTTAGAACATTCATAAAGATTGATAACAAAGTTTATGAATGTTTTAAAGAGCAAGGTGAATATCAAACATTAGATGTTTATCAAGATCGAGTATCTATAACACAAAACTTAGAAGAAGAAAAAATTTCAATAAAGATTACCTATTTCACACTTCCTAATGAAAGAATGGCAGCTTTAGTTAGAAAAGTTGAAATCATAAATCACAGTAATGATGAAAGACAAATTGAAATTGTTGATGGATTGGCACAGATTTTACCAACAGGTGTTGATTATGGAGGATATAAAGCCATTTCAAATTTATTACAAAGTTGGATGCAAACCAAAAACAAAGAAGAGTATGTGTTTTATACTTTAAGGGGTTCAACCGGAGATGAAGCAGAAGTAAGTGAAATCAGCGAAGGTAACTTCGTGCACTCAAGATCGAGTATAAAACCCACTTACATTTACGATTATAAGGCTTTATTTTTAGAAGATACATCATTAGAAATACCATATGCTTTTATAAATGGTGATATTTTAGAACAAAAACAAACACACGTTAATCAAGTACCAGCAGCAATGGTGCATTACGCTTTTAAATTAAATAAAGAATTTAAATTTGTATCCATGTTTGGATATAGTGAAACAGAAGATAAATTAGATGAATTTGTTAAAAAGACTAATTTGAACTATTTTTTAAATAAAGAATCTGAAAATAAACAAATTCATGATGAAATAACGAGCACGATTAAAATGAAAACTAATTTTCCGATTTATGATGCATACTTAAAACAATGTTATCTCGATAATGTATTACGCGGTGGTTATCCAATACAAATTGAAGCTAAAGATAAAGATGCTACGTATTATATATATTCAAGAAAACACGGTGATTTAGAGAGAGATTATAATTTCTTTAATTTAGAGCCAGCTTATTATTCTCAAGGCAATGGTAATTTCAGAGATGTACTTCAAAATAGAAGAAATGACTTAGTATTCTTTCCAAAAATCAAAGCATTTAATGTATTGATGTTTACATCTTTCATTCAAGATGATGGATATAATCCATTATCTATTGAGGGCATTGAGTTTATATATGAAGGTGATATCAATAATCTAGACACAGAACTTATTAAATTTATACAAAATCCATTCACACCTGGAAAACTTCTTATGGTGATTGAAGATCTAAAACTAGATGAGTCATTGTTTAAAACAATACTTGCTCAAAGTAAAGTCATTTATAAAGCATCATTTGGTGAAGGGTATTGGGAAGATCACTTCACATATCTTCTAGATTTGATTGAAGGTTTTGAATCTATATATCCAGATTTTGTAGAAGATTTATTATTTAATCAAAAAGTCTCTATTTATCAATCAAATGCTTATGTTGTTCCAAGAAATCAAAAATATGTAATGACACATAAAAAAACGATTAGACAATTTGGGTCTGTAAAGCATTTAGATGAAATGGATCATTGGTTAAAAGAAAATAAAAAAATTATTGAAATTCCTGTAATATCAAAATTATTGACACTTGTTTTAAATAAATATGCACATTTAGATCCAAAGGGCATTGGACTTTCATATGAAGGGAATAAACCAGGATGGAATGATGCGTGTAATGGTATACCAGGATTATTTGGATCAGGAGTATCTGAAACATTTGAACTTTTAAAGTTAGTTTCTTATTTAAGAAAAAACATTGAAAAATATGGCGATTATGAATTAGATATTTTATCTGACACAAAAGAATTTATAAATAAATTAAATCTGATCAATGAGCAAGATGATTTCAGGCATTGGGATCAAAGAATGAATGCTCTTGAAGCTTATCGAAAAAATAGACTGACTAGAAACACAAATATTTCTAAAGTGAATTCAAAAGAAATATTTGAGATTACATCTAAAATAGAAACAGTTTTAGAAAAAGCAGTACATAAAGCAAAAGCGTTAAGTGATATCATTCCAACATATTTAACATATGAAGCAACTTCATATGATGAAATTGTAGATGATAACAATCAACAAGTTATTGGAGATTATGGCCTACCTTTAGTTAATGTTCACTCTTTTGAAATGAGAGCATTACCGAGTTTCTTAGAAGGACCTGCAAGATATCTAAAAAATTTAGCAAAACCAGAAGAAGCAAAATCTATTTATGATAACGTTAAACAATCAGGTTTATATGATAAGAAACATAAATTTTATCAAACAAGTGTTTCCTTAGAAGAAGAATCATTTGAAATTGGTAGATTAAAAGCATTTACACCTGGATGGTTAGAGAGAGAATCGAATTTCTTACACATGACGTATAAATATTTACTTGGATTATTAAAGTCAGGTTTATATGATACATTCTATGAAGAAATTAAAACAAATTACACATGTTTTATGGATCCTGAAGTTTATGGAAGGTCACCTATAGAAAATTCGTCATTTATTGTGACTTCTTCAAATCCTGATCCAAAAAAACATGGTCAAGGATTTGTCTCAAGATTATCTGGATCTACAGCAGAAATGTTATCAATGTTTAGTTACATGTTTTATGGTAAAAATTTATTTAAATATTTAAATGGACAATTGATCTTTGAATTAAATCCAAAATTAAATAAGGAATTTTTTATAGATCATAAGATTGAAACCACACTTTTTAAGGATATTAAGTTGACTTATCATAATGAATTATTAGTTAACACTTATGATGAAGATGCTTATATCGAAAAGATAGTATTAACAACAAAAGATCAAGTTATAAAATTTGATCAATCATTTATTGAAGAAAAATGGGCAAAAGATATTCGTAAGAAAAATGTCTTAAAAATAGATGTCTATTATAATAAGGAGGAAAATAAATGAAAAAAAGATTTATATTTACCGTTTTAATGTTATTAGCTGTATTTACTTTAGTTGCATGTGGTGAAACAGAAACACCTGAAGTGACTTTATCAGCAATTACTTTTAGCGGAGTTGACAATGTCACTCTAGACTTTGATGCAGATTTCAATGTATTAGATGGCGTAACAGCGACAGGTAATAATGATGTAGATTACTCAGATTTAATTACGTATTCTCACGTAGCTACAACAATTATTACAGATGATGTATTAGATACAACAGTGACTGGACAACATGCGATTAAGTATGAAGTAGAAGTCGATGGCATATTAGCACAAGTATTTAGAATGGTTACGGTTAGTGAACCGGCAGCTGTTGAAGGTCAAATGCTAGTTAATGCTGATTTCTCACAAGGTACTGCAGGTTGGGATGGCAGTGCAGTTTATATTGCAGATGGTGCTGAAATGACTTTATCTACAGAAGATTTTGATGGCAATCTTGCATTTAAAGCTGAAGTTGTTGTTGGTGCTAATGTTTGGACTCCAAGATTTGGCCAAATGAATGTACCTTTTGAAGATGGCAAGACATATGAAATTTCATTTAAAGCTAAATCAAGCGCAGAAAAAATAATTAATTTACAAGTTGGTGAAATATTAGCTGGTGCACCTTACTGGAATGATTTTAAACCAGGGTTAACTATTACTAAAACTATCACAACTGAATGGGCTACATATTCATATAAATTCACTATGAATCAAGATAATCAAGCTGGTGGTATCTTATTTGAAATGGGTACTATAGGAAGTAATGCAGTTAATGCAACTTTATGGTTTGATGATATTACAATAACTGAAACAACTCCAGATCTTGATGAAACAGCTCCAGCTTTCACTGGATTAGCTGCATCAAAATCTATTTTAGTTGGTGCTGATTTTGTTCCAATGGCAGGCGTTACTGCGTTTGACATTGTTGATGGCGATGTTACAGAAGATGTAGTTGTTGAAATTAAGGATTCAATGGATGCTGTTGTTCAATCAGTAGACACATCAGTTGAAGGAACTTATACACTTACTTATACTGTAAGTGATGTTGCTGGCAATGAAGCTGAATTCGTTGTTACTTTAGAAATCGTTGGAATGCAATTTAGTGATACTAATTTAATTGTAAATCCATCATTTGAAGCTGATCTTAATGTTGAAACTCCTGAATGGGCTTTATGGCAACAAGATGGTTATTGGGCAACACCAGCTCCAGTTGTGGTTACAGAACTTGATACAACTGCTGGAACTTATTCACTAGATATTACTGGTGGTGGAGATGCTGCATGGGCAGTTCAATTTTCTCAAGATGGAATTGAACTTGTTGAAGGTAACACATATCGCTTAACTGTAATGGTTCAAGCAGAAGTTGCAAGAAAGATAAATGTAGCAGTAGGTTATGGTGACCCATGGGTTCAATATGCTAGATTTGATGGTCAAGATGTTGCAACTGATGAAACAACTTTAGAATTCTTATTTACAGTTTCTCAAGCAACGCATGAAGTTAAAGTAGTCTTTGAACTTGGTTCACAAGATGGCTTTGCTGATGGCTTAGTAACATTTAGTGAAGTTAAATTACAAGAAGCATTATTAGATGACATCATTATGAATGGTCAATTTAATACTGGTTGGGAACTATGGTTCCAAGACTGGGGAGATGCTCCAACAGTTACACTAGATCGTACAAATGGTTCATTTGATCTTGCGATTGATAAAGGTGGAGATGCTTTCTGGGCTGTTCAATTTAACCAATTAGTTGATTTAGAAGCTGCTACAACATATACACTTTCATTTGATGCAAGTGCTACAGTAGCAAGAAATATTAATATTGAACTTTTAGGCACATCTCTTGAAGGTGATTCAAAAGGGTCATTCGATTTAACAACAGGTGTACAAACATTTACAGTTGATATTACAACTACTGATGCACTTACAGCTGCTAAATTAAGTTTCGAAATGGGCGCAACTGGATCATTTGCTGCAGGTACTGTTTCTCTTGACAATATTTCATTAAAAGTTAAAGATGATGCAGAAGCAGAAGAACTAATTATCAATGGTGATGCAACATCAGTTCCATACTTTATGTATGATAATGCTGGTGAAGGTGCAGGCACAATGGTTTTAGGCGAAAATAGTGCAGTTATTGATGTAACTACATTAGGTTCACAACCTTATACTCCTCATTTCTATCAAATGATTGAAGGACTTACTCCTGGCGATTATGTATTAAAAATTGTCTTAGACTCAACAGTTGATAGAGACTTAAGAGTTAACATGGTATTACCAGATTCTGGATATGCAAGTATCTTAGCTGACGGTTCTGTTGACTTTGGTGTTGTTTCAACTGAAACTAACGTTGTTTATGTAACATTTACAGTGACAAATGAAGTTACTAATGTTAAATTAGAATTAGACTTTGGTACATTAACTGATTTAACATCTGCTGTTGGTGTATTTACAATTTATGAAGTGTTAGTATATCAAGATTTAAATTAATAAGGGAGGACATATAGATGAAAAAAATAGTTTCTCTATTAATGGTATTAATCTTAGGATTTGTCTTAGTTGCTTGTGGTGGCGATGATCCACTAGATCCAACTGGTCCAGTTCAAACAATTCAGTTATCATATGCTGACTGGGGAGACCCAGAATTCAATCAAAAAATGATTGATGCCTTCGAAGTAAAATATCCTAATATTAAAGTTACTTTAAGAACAGATATTGAAGGTAGTGGTGAAGCATTTACTGGTAATTTAATTACTGCTGCTCAAGCAGGATTGTTACCTGATGTATTTGCGACAGATAATGTACCTACAATTATTAATGCAGGTTTAACGCTTGATGTTGCACAATATTGGGATGCTGATGTAGATACTGATTCAGTTTATGATAATATAGCTTTAACAGGTGTTTATAATGGTAAACGTTTTGCAGTTCCATCATTCCAATTTTTAAAAGGTATAATGATTAACTTAGATATCTTTGAAGAAGCGAATTTAACAACTGTTGATGGCAAATATCGTATCGACAATGATGGCTATCCAGTAAAAGATTGGACATTCGAAGAATTTATTGAAGTTGCAAAAGCAATCAAAAACTTTGAAATTAATCCTGCTGATGATACTTTAGTAGATCCAGCTAACACTGTTGTTGGTTTAGATACATGGTATGGAAGTCCAGATTTCCAACAAGTATGGCCAATGATGGAAGACGAAAATGTTCAATATGACACATGGGATGGAACACAATTTAATTACACATCTGATGATTGGGTTTATGCCATGGAACAAAAAGTTGAAATGCACCAATTAACTAATGGTACAACAACAAGATTCACTACAGAAGTATATGATGCAAACACAATCTTACAACAATACTTAATTCAATTTGGTGTTGGTGCTATGGATATCGAAGGATCTTGGCAATTTTGGGTTCTTAATGAAGCTAAAGAAACAAGTGATATAAACTTAGGTTTTTGGCCTTATCCAAGTGGAGATGCAGGTTTATTTCCGCCAACAATTCTAGATTATCAAGCAGTATCTAGTCAAACTGATCATCCTGAAGAAGCATATTTGCTTGCAAAATGGATGACATTTGGTGAAGAAGGTTGGGAAGCTAGATTAGATTTACTAGAAGCTGACTTTGATGAAGCTGAAGCTGCTGGTATAACACCAATGTATTTAGATAGATTCCCAGTTGCTAATTATCCAGGAGTTTGGGATAGAGTTTATGATTTAGTTGATGGTATTGAAGGTATTGATTACACATTTAATCGTATCGAATATGCTAAACCAGATTTAGACAAATGGTTACCAGGATATAAAGATTTCTGGGCATGGGTTAATGATCCAGAAAATCCATATAATTGGGAAAACCTTGTTCAAGCTGGCCCACAAGCAGTTGAAACATATGCTGTTCAATGGGAAAATAAAGCAAATGAAATTGTTCAAGGACAACTAGAAACATTAGGTTCAGATACAGAATAAAGATAAATAAAAGAGTAGATAGAGGAGATGGAAATCTCCTCTTGACACTATATTTTTGGAGGGTAATATGAAAAAAACAAAAGATATTTTAAAAAAAGGAATGGCACATATAGAGGCGTTTTTTAAGTTGCTTACCATTAAGAAATGGCTGATATTAACCTTTTCTGTATTACTAGTGACGATTATTACAGTTTCTTTTTTTAAAGTATCTTCAAATCATGATTTTTATGCTACACAAGAATTATCTTATGATTATAGTAATCAAAGTCTTTCGCAAGCATATAATCAAACGCTATATAGTGAGCTAAAACAAAATTATATAGAAAATAACATTCAAGATACTCAAGTAGAAGAAACAGTAACTACTTTAGAGATGGTCGGTGATTTTGTTGATGTAAATGATGTTAACTATGGTGAAATAGTGCAAGATTACCAATCACAAAAATCTAATAGTAATGATATTTTATTATTAAAAGAAAATAATGATATTACGTGGACTCATAATGAAAGTGAATCTGGGTTGTATTATTTAGCAATTGACTTTTATGAAATTCAAGATAACATTAATCAAGCACAAATCGAAATATCAATTAATGGTGAACCACAATTTTATGAGGCTCAAACTATTGTATTAAAATCAAAATGGGTTTATGACACATATGACTTCATGCTTGATCGTTATGAAAATGAAATTATGCCAAGTTCTCATAAAGTAAAAGAATGGACATATCAAAATATATATGACTACCGTGGTATGCATCCAGGTTATTTTGCATTTTATTTAGAACAAGGTGATGAACTTTCTATTTCTTATGTTAATCAAGAAGTTTTAATTGGTCAAATATATTATGTACAAAACGAATCATTTATGACTTATGATAATTATTTAAATATGTATCCGACTGCTAACGTTGTTGAAGATGAAATAACAGTATCAGCAAGAAATATCTTATATCGTAACAATCCATCGATTAGACTTAGAACAGAACAAGATCCATCAAACTTATATTATGACACACAATTTTTAAGATTAAATACAATCTTTGGTGATTCTTGGCAAAATTCTGGTGATGAAATTGCGTATGAAATAGATGTTGAAGAAGCAGGATTTTATCATTTATCATTTAAATATAGACAATACATGATTAAAGATATGACTGTATTTAGAAAGATTAGAATTAATGGTGAAGTTCCTTTTGATTTATTTGAAAGTTACGCATTTCCATATACGACTAATTTCATTAATCGTACATTATCAGATTCAGATGGTGAGTCCATTAAAGTTTATTTAGAAGCTGGTACAAATGAAATTGTATTAGAATCAGTCAATTATCCTTATCGTGACACAATTGAAACTATTCAATATGTCATGAGTAATATTCAAGCATTAGCTCTAGACGTTAAACGTTACACCAGTGGCGGAACTGATAAATATAGAGACTGGGATATCGAAGCATATTTTCCAGAAGCAAGTGATAATATCACAAGTTGGGCAAGACTATTAGAAGAAACTTATGATGTTTTATTACCATTATCTGATATAGAACAACCTTCTGAGATTGCAAACTTGATGGTTGCGGCTAAGAGATTAGATAATATTGCATCTGACATTAATAAACTACCTTCTATGATGGTTCAATTTTCTGATGGAGATTCATCAATTAATCAAATATTAGGCGATTTAATGCAAAGATTACTAAGAACAAATCTAGAAATGGAACGTATGATTGTTCATGGAGATGTAAAAATTGAAAAACCATATGCTAATATATTTGTTCGCTTTTTTGAAGGAACAAAACGATTAGTTTTATCATTTGTTAATAACCCATATTCTGCATCTGATAGAAACGATGAAGATATAACGGTTTGGGTTAACCATCCAAGACAATACATTGAAGTCATGCAAGCTTTAATTGATCAATATTATCAAGGAAATAGAAAAGTTACATTATCACAAATGCCAGATCAAAATAAATTGATTTTAGCGAATGCATCAAATCAAGCACCAGATTTAGCCATTGGTGTTGATCACTGGATTCCATATGAATTTGCGATAAGAGATGCAGCATTAGATTTAAGACAATTTTCAGGGTATGAAGATACAGTTAACAATTTTACTAAAGGAGCTATGATTCCTTATGTCTTTCAAGATGGGGTTTACGGTTTACCGGAAACACAAGATTTCTGGGTAACTTATTATAGAAAAGATATATTAAACAGTATTGGGATAACTGAAATACCTCAGACATGGGAAGAAATCATTGAGATCCTGCCTTTGTTACAAAGTTATGGCATGAATTATTTTGTACCATTAGCACAGTATAGTGGACTTAAACCATATGTTGCAACACTACCATTTATTTATCAATTTGGTGGTGATTTATATGCATCTGATGGTATGTCTACAGCAATTAACTCAGAAGAAACATTAGAAGGTATAACTTTAATGAGTGATTTATTTACTTTATATAACCTTCCTAAGTATGTTCCTAACTTTTATAATCATTTTAGATATGGTCTGCTACCTATTGGTATATCAAATCTATCAACTTATATTTTATTAGAAACAGCAGCAGTTGAACTTGATGGTCTATGGGAAATGGATTTACATCCTGGCGTATATAATGAAGAACTTGATGAAATCGTGAGATATTCATCTGTAGGCGGTCAATCATCAATGATTATGAGTTCTACTGAATATCCAGAAGAATCATGGGATTTCTTAAATTGGTGGATGTCAACATCCGTTCAAAGTGAATTTGCATTTTTATTACAATCTACATATGGGCAAGCATATTTTTGGAATACAGCTAATATAGAAGCATTCAAAAATATTTCAATGCCAGATGAATATAAACAAATCATATTAGAACAATGGGAATATGGAGTTGAAGCTTCAAGAATTCCTGGGGCATATATGGTTGAACGATCTATTAGTAATGCATGGACATCTATAGTATTTGATGGTACAAATCCAAGACAAGCTCTAGATGAAGCGGTAAGAGTATCTAATAGAGAAATTATTTATAAAATGGCTGAATTTGGATATACAGAAAATGGAGAAATTATTAAAGAATATATTGTTCCGAGTATTTATAATATAGACCAATGGCTGACGGAGGTAGATCATGACTAAAAGAATGAATCATCCAGCATGGTTTCTATTACCTTACTGGACACTATTTTTCGTATTTATTATTGTACCTGTTATTGCGGCAATCTTCTTATCATTTACTTATTTTAATGCAATTCAAGCTCCAACTTTTATTGGAATTACTAATTATATCGAATTGATTACGATGGATACAGTATTTATGCAATACGTTTTATCAAATACTTTAAAATTTGCATTAATAGTTGGACCTGTAGGATATTTGCTATCATTTATTCTTGCATGGGTTCTTGCACAAATACCACAAAAATATCGTACAGTTTTTGCAATCATTTTATATTCACCATCCTTAACCATGGGTGTTGCAATGGCTTCTATGTGGCGTATCATTTTCTCTGGTGACTCACAAGGGTATTTAAATAGTTTACTTCTAAATTGGGGAGTTATATTAGAGCCTATTCAATTTTTACAATCACCTGATTACTTAATGACAATTATGATTGTAGTAAGTTTATGGAGCTCTATGGGTGTCGGCTTTTTAGCAATGCTTGCAGGTGTATTAAACATTGATCAAACATTGTATGAAGCTGCTTATGTAGATGGTATTAGAAATCGTGCACAAGAAATATTTTATATTACGATTCCATCTATGAAACCACAAATGTTATTCGGTGCTGTTATGGCAGTTGTTACAACATTTCAAGCAGGAGGTATTGGGGTTCAATTATCTGGATCAAATCCGACACCACAATATGCTGGCCAACTCATTGTTAATCACATTGAGGACTTTGGCTTTATCAGGTATATGATGGGTTATGCAGCTACAGTTAGTGTTGTATTACTCTTAATTGTATATTTTATTTCAAAAATAACATTTCGTATATTAGGTGAAAAGGAGTGATTATATGGCATCAGCTAGTTTCCAAGGGACAAAAATAAATCCTACTAGGCTTCATAGAAGTCAACTACCTTTCTTTATGTTTTTAATTCCTTTTGCGACATTAATGATTTTACCGATCTTATTTATCTTTAATCATGCATTTAAGCCTAGAAGTGAATTATTCGCATATCCACCTAGATTTTTTGTAAGAAATCCTACCTTTGATAACTTTAATGAATTATCAAGACTAGTTTCCGCATCAGGAGTTCCTTTCTCTAGATATCTTGTTAATAGTTTGTTAGTTACAATCATTGGTGTAACACTTGCAATATTTATAACAGCATTTTCTGCTTATGCTTTATCAAAATTAAAGTTTAGAGGCAAAAAATTATTGTTTGAAATTAATACATTAGCCTTAATGTTTGTACCTATCGCGGTTCAAATACCTAGATATTTAATTATTGCAAGATCAGGATTAATTGATACATATGCAGCTCATATATTACCGATGATTGTCATGCCAGTTGCAATGTTTTTAATCAAGCAGTTTATTGATCAAACACCAAATGAAATTATTGAATCTGCTAAAATTGATGGTGCATCTGAGATGCAAATCTTCTTCAAAATAGTGCTTCCAGTTATTGCACCTGCAATCGCAACCGTAGGTATTTTAGCATTTCAAATTATATGGAATGATGTTTCAACATCTGTCTTATATATTAATGATGAATCGAAAAGAACATTAGCATTTTATATGCAAAGTTTAACATCCATTCAAGGGAATAACGTTGCTGGACAAGGGATGGCCGCAGCAGCTTCTTTGATTATGTTTGTTCCAAACTTAGTACTATTTGTATTCTTACAAGGTAAGGTCATGAATACGATGGCCCATTCAGGTATCAAATAATGAAAAAATTATTTATAGTATTCTTTATATTTACATTATTATTCATCCCATCGTTTAAAGTTGAAGCAAATGGTCTACCATATAGCACGTATACTTATAGTAGTGCATTAAATCGTATGGTATGGACTCAAGATGCATATATCCCACTTTCTATACAAGAAGAACTTGCTGGATATGAATTAAATGAACCAAAAGATTTAACAATTGATGATAATGATAATATTTATATTGCTGATTATGGTAATCATCGTATTATTAAATATAGTCTGCAAGATGATATTGTTACAGTTATTGGTGAAGATATATTAGATGAACCAATGGGTGTACATGTTGGAAAAGATGGAAGTTTGTATGTTGCAGATTTTGGATTAAAAATGGGTTTAAAATTTGTATATGATGAGATTTTATTATCATATGTATTAGAAAATACTTATGAAAAACCTACAAATACTCCATATTTTACAGATCAAGATGCATTTGACCCTACAAAGATTATTACAGATAAAGGTGATAATGTTTATATGTTATTAGCTGGGAATATCAATGGACTTGCAGAATATGAAAATTCTGGTATGTTCTTTGGTTTCTTTGGAGGTAATACGATTCCAAACACATGGGATAATATTTTGAAATACATGTTGTTTGATGAAGATCAAAGAAGACAATGGTTCCAAATGATTCCAGATCCTGTTTATAATATAGCAGTTGATCGTGATGGATTAATCTTAACAACAACAAAAGGATCAGATGGATATCTAAAATTAAATATTGCTAATTTTGTTTATAATCAATCAGTTTGGGGCTTTGATTCAACAGAAGATGTATTTGTTGGACCTTATGATACAATCTTTACGATTACATCAGAAGGCTATATCACAGAATATGCGCCTGATGGCTCTGTATTATTCGTTTTTAGTGGTCAAGATGTAAGTAATCAAAAAGGATTGTTTAAATCGCCTACAAGTATTGCTATTGATTCTAAAAATAACATTTACGCACTGGATCAAGAGACATCTGCTTTGCAAGTGTTTATTCCAACTGAGTTTGCAAATTTAGTACATTTTGCAATCAGTCTTTACCAAGATGGTAAATATAGTGAATCATTAGAACCATGGCAAGAAGTATTAAAAATGAACAGTCTATTCGACCTTGCTAATAAAGGTATCGGTAATGCATACTTCTCAAATGAGGACTATGATCAAGCGATGGAATATTATGAAGTTGCAAGAGATCAAGATGGTTTTTCTAATGCTTTCTGGGAAGTTCGAAATGAGATGCTTTTAGATAGTGGCGAAATTATTATTTCATTTATTTTAATTGCAATTGTATTATATTTCGTGAATTACTTCACGCATTTTATGAGATTTTTAACAGATCCAATTAAAAAATTAAAAATATATTTACAAAAATATAAGTTCTATCAAGAAATGGTGTTCCCATTTTATATATTTAAAAATCCAGCAGATGGATATTATGGTATAAAACGTGAGAAAAAAGGCTCTAATTTTACAGCAACAATTTATCTGTTACTATTCTTTTTAGCCTATATCTTATCGATTTACAGAACAAGTTTCTTGTTTAATAATCAAATACCATCAGAGATAAATCTATTTGAACAAATGGTTACAATCTTTGTTCCATTTATATTATGGGTAGTAGCAAACTACTTAGTATGTAGTATTCGAGATGGCGAAGGTAAATTAAGTGATGTTTATCAAGCATCTGCATATACATTATTACCAATGATTATCGCTTTACCAATTATTACTATAGTATCTAATGGATTGACTTATAACGAAGCTTTCATATATGACGCACTAATGATTATTGCTTTATCAATTACAGTTATATATTTCATCATTATGGTTAAAGAAATTCATTTCTATGATATGAGACCAACCATTGGGAATATTTTAATTTCGATATTTACAGCATTAATGATTGTCGCAGTATTGTTCATTGTTTATTTACTATTAAATGAAGTTTATGGACTGTTTGCAGACATTGTAAGGGAGTTGATTAACCGTGGTTAAATATGCTAAATATATACTTATTATGTTTTTATTTGTCATGAGTGTTGTAGTTATTACATATGGATACAACCAGCCTGTTGTGGGAGATCAACAAGAAGTAGAAACAAATTTTAATTACATTAATCAAATATTTTTAGAGTCTTCAAGATATACGCAAAAAGACCAAGTGGATCAAGCTGTACTTGACGCTTATCATGACGATTTTATACTTGGTTTTAGTAGTCAAGACTTACTTGATTTAGGATTTGAAGAAATGTTTGACACAGCAGAATTAACTGTGTATTTTGAAAAAGATTCATTTTCAATGATTGTTTATAATAAAATAACGAACTATTTATGGTCTTCACGTCCAGAATTTCAAGGACTAAGCGGTGTTAGAGAAGATAATACTGCTACAAGAAACTTAATGAATTCAGGTTTATGGGTAGACTATGTAAGAAGTCAAAATGTTTCATCATCAACAATATCAACAGCTTCTTTATATACATTAGCTGAAGCTAAGTATTTGACAGATGGATCGATGACAGATACGCAAACAGATCCATTAAGTCCTTATCAATTAGAAGCTGGAAGTTATTCTAATCGAAGAGTTGCAACATCAGTAGAGAAAAACAGTAACACTTTGTTTACAGTTTTAATTGATTTAAAAGAAATTGATGTTAAATTTGAAGTGCAAATTTCTTTAATTAATGGAACACTTAGTGTTTATATTCCTGTTCAAACTATTGAAGAATATGGAGATATTTATAAATTATTATCCATTTCAATATTCCCATATTTAGGTGCTGCTAGAGAAGATAATATACCAGGTTACATGATGATTCCAGATGGTATTGGAGCACTTGTTAGAATGAATAAAGCACATAATACGACATTCCAAGCACAATTTTATGGTGCAGATTTCGGTTATGGCTCTAGTTCAATCGCGCAATTATCAGTTCCTATTTTTGGTATGGTTCATGCTCAAGAAGAAAATGGATATTTAGCTGAAATTGAAGAAGGCGCAGAAGTAACAAGCTTACAAGCCCAATATTGGGGTAACAATTCAAGATATCATCGCATCGGATCTAAATACAATGTTAGAAGAGTATTCAGATACATTATTAACAAGGCTGGCGATGGTAACGATACAATTGATGAAGCCTTAACAGAAAGTAATTTTAAAATTAATTATAATTTCTTATCTAATCAAAACGCAAGTTATGTTGGTATGGCGAAAGTTTATCGTGCTCGACTTATTGAAAGAGGCGTTTTAACAGATAATGAAAAGACACTAGATAATCAAATTCCAATTCATTTAAGTTACATCATGAGTGATACAGAAAAATCATTTATTGGATCTACAAGTGTTGTTATGACTACTGTTGATGATGTTTATAATAGTTATCAATCATTTAAAGCATCAGGTATAACTAATCAACAAATTCAACTAAATGGATGGAGTAGAGATGGTTTTGTTTTCCAGGCACCATATCGCTCTAAAATCGCTAATAAGAGCGATTATCAAGACTTATTCGAAACTATAAAAGCTGAAGGAAACACCGTTTATCTTGATAATGATTATGTCCAAGGATCAGAGTTGACCAATAGAATTTCTTACACACAAGATGTTGCGAAAACATTATCTAGACTTAAGATGGAGAGAAACTATCGTAGTCTTAATGCTCAAGTAACTGAAGTTTATTATATTTATCCTGAAGAAAGTTATAAATTTGCACAAGATGATTTAGACTTTTATCAAGACTTAGGAGTCTCAGGTTTATATTTAAGTACTATAGGGTCAACATTATTTAGTTATTATGATCAACAAAACTATGAACGTCAAGAATCTATGTCTTATTATCAAGATATAGTTTCAATGTATGATCAAATTTTATTAAGTAGACCTAATCAGTATTTTTATGAAAATTTAAGTGGTTATCTTGATATGCCTATTACAAATGCACAATATGATTATTATTCAGATTTAATTCCATTGATTCCACTTATTTTAAAAGGTAGCATATCTTATTACATTCCTTATTTAAACTTTAATGCCATGGGTGAAGATAGATTACTTACAATGGTTGATTTTGGAATGAATCCAAGTTATTTGTTAACCGAAGAAGATACATATAAAATGAGATATACTAATGCTTCGTTATATTACACGACAACAAGAAGTGATTATGAAGAAGAAATCATAGAAACTTATGAATATGTAAATGGAGCTTTATCATCTGTTATTGGAGCATCGATTTCAAATCGTGAAGTATTAGATACTGGATTTGTCAAAGTGACTTACTCAAATGGGGTTATGATCTATGTCAATTATAATTATGAACAAAAGACATTAGATGGACAAACAGTAGAGATGCGAGATTATAAGGTGGTGCTAGGATGAAAAATATATTAAAGAGCATAGCACAGTTTTTAAATAAGTTTTTTGAGAAGATAGGAAATTTTTATACACATAAAGTATCAAAAGGTATCGATAAGGCAAAATTTATTTTAGAGCATAATTTTTTAATTAGAAGAGAAGGATTAACGCTGACATTATTTAGTTTTCTTAAAATTAATGTTACGAGAAAAAGAAGAGAAGCTTTTTATGGCATTATGTTTATTATGTTATGGATTATCGGTTTTTTAATCTTTACTTTATATCCTATGTTTTACTCTCTTTATTTAAGCTTTAATGAAGCTTACTACAGTTTAGAAACTGGTGTAGAAACTACATTTATTGGATTCACCAATTATTTAAATGTATTTAGAAGTCAATCATTGCTTCCATTATTTGGAACATATATAGGTAAAATGATTATTGCAGTTCCATTAATTGTTGTATTTTCAATCTTAATTGCTGTTTTAATTAATAACCCTATTAAACTTAAAGGTATTTGGAGAACTATATTTTTCTTACCAGTTATTATTTCTACAGGTCCAGTTATTAATGAATTAAACAATCAAAATGCAACCTCGATTCCAGCTTTAGAAGATAGTTCAGTTATTGTTTATATTTCAGAAAATTTAGGACCATGGTTAGCTAATCCGATAGAAGCAATTTTAACTTCTATGCTACTTATTTTATGGTATGCAGGTATTCCAATATTAATCTTTTTAGCTGGTCTTCAAAAAATTGATGGATCAATTTATGAAGCTGCATCAATTGATGGTGCTTCACCTTGGGATCGTTTTTGGAAGATTACACTTCCCTCAATTAAGCCACTGATCAGTGTAAGTGTGATTTATATTGTTGTTTCAATGAGTTTATTTGTTGAACCAGAAGGTATATTAGATTTAGCAAGATTACATATGTTAATTGGAGCTCCAGATTCAAACTTCTGGTTTGGATATGGTTATGCAGCTGCGATAGCGTGGGTATATTTCTTACTTATGGTCATTATTATGGGTGTATTCATTTTAATCCTTTCAGCAAGAAGAAAGGAGAATAGATGATGAAAAAATTAGATTATAGACGTCTAAAATCAAGATCTAGACATTTTCTCTTTGGCATGAATTTCACAGATGGAATTGTTTATAAATTTGTAATTTATACACTATTGATTAGTTTCAGTTACATATATTTGTATCCTGTACTTTTCATGACAGTTAATAGCTTTATGAGTGTTGATGACTTAATTAATCCAGGTGTTAAATGGATACCATCTAGTCTTCAGTTTGTAAACTATGGTCGAGCATTACAAGTATTAGAGTTACCTGGATCAATTGTAGGAACAACTTCATACGTCTTGAAAGTTTCAATTTCTGTAACAATATCATCAGCGATCATTGGATATGGATTTGCGAAATTTAGATTTCCACTTAAAAATCTATTATTTGTTTTAATGTTAGCAACATTCATCCTACCTTCACAAGTAACGATGGTTGCAAATATGCTTATTTTCAGAAATTTAGGACTTATGAGTACACAAAAATCAATGATTTATCCTGCGATTTTCGGACAAGGTGTTAATGCAGCAATTTATATATTGATTTTCTATCAATTCTTTAAAACGATTCCTGGAGTATTAATGGAATCGGCAGAAGTAGACGGAGCATCGCAAATAAAAATTTTTACAAGAATTGCAATTCCACTAGCAATACCATCATTTTTGATTGTTTTCTTATTCAGCTTTGTATGGTACTGGAATGAAACATTCATCACTTCACTTTATGTTGGTGGTAGAATCACCTTACCGCTTAAATTACAAGCATTTAGAGCGAGTTATGAGACATTGTTCCCTCCAGGAACTGCTGGTGCAGAATTAAATGAGGCAATTATGCTAGCAGGCAACATGTTAACTATATTACCACTTCTTGTGTTATACTTTATAGCACAAAGATTCTTTGTAGAAAGCATTGACAGAACTGGTATCACAGGAGAGTAATTATGAAAAAAGTATTAAGTTTAGTTTTATTATTATTTATATTAGTCGGATGTAATCCATCAGAAGGTCCTATATCTACAGTTGATCCTTTAGTACCAGCAGAAGGATGTAGTCAACCAACTCTTGAAGGTGGCTGGGTATGCACTTGGGCAGATGAATTTGAGGGAGATGAAGTTGATTTAGATAAATGGAATTTTGAAGTTAATGATTATGGTGGAGGTAATAATGAGCTCCAATATTACACTGAAAAAAACGCTCAAATCGTTGATGGAAAACTCGTTATAACAGCGATTAAAGAAGATTATTTAACTAGAGATTATACATCTAGTAGATTAACTACTAAATATAAAGGTGATTTTCGCTATGGTAGAATTGTTGTTTCAGCTAAATTGCCAACTGGTGCAGGAACTTGGCCAGCAATTTGGATGATGCCAACATTAAATGCATATGGAAGTTGGCCAAATAGTGGTGAAATAGATATTATGGAATATGTGGGAAGAGATCCACAAAATGTATTTTCAACCATTCATACTGAAAAGTTTAATCATCAAGATGGCACTCAAATAGGATATGATATAACTGTTCCAACTGCTGAAACAGAATTTCACACGTATGAAATTATATGGAATCCTGGAGAAATTATTACGTATGTAGATGGCGTATCATTTGCAACATTTAGATATACTGCACAATTTAATCAAGATGTAGCGTATTATGAAGCATTTCCTTTTGACCAAGATTTTTTCTTAATTTTAAATTTAGCTTTAGGTGGAGGATTTGGTGGAACAGTTGATGATTCAATATTTCCAACTGCTTTTGAAATTGATTACGTAAGAGTTTATAAATATGATTATGGAACCATAGATAAAGAAGTACCATCAAATATTGAAGATTTACAAATATCCCAATTAAAAAACACTATTTATTGGGATGCATCGAGTGATGATTATGGTGTAGAAAAATATGCAATTTATGTTGATGATGAATTATATGATTTTGCAAATTTAAACCAATATACTTTTGATCGCTTAGTAAAAGGACAATCATATCAGATTAAAGTTCAAGCAATTGATTTTGTTGGTAATGCTTCAGAGATAAGTCAAATACTTTCTTTCACATATTTGTAAAAAATAAAAAAAATAATTGTTTTTAATGAAATTTCTAATAAAGTTGTGTATAATATGAATGTATTAATAGTTGCATGATGATAAAAGTGGTTTTTACCTTTTATGTAAAGATTACTTATCATGTTAATTATTAGTAACGCCCTAGTGATAACTCCCCCCCAATCACTAGGGCTCATTTTTTTTATAAAATAGTGTTAAACATTGTTTCATATTGTGATATAATTAATATATAAAATTTTTACAAAGGGGTGCCATTATGGCTAGTAAAATACTTCTTATAGAAGACAATGTGCTAATTAGCAAAAGTATCGAGCAAAAATTAAAAGATGAAATGTATAATGTCAAAGCAGTGTTTAATGGACAAGATGCAATTGATCAATTTTCAAAAGATAATTATGATTGTGTACTGCTAGATTTAATGTTGCCTAAAGTTAGTGGAGAAGATGTTTTAAAACATATAAGATCTAAAGGTGAAACACCTGTTATGATTATATCTACAAAAGATACGGATGTTGAAAAGGCTATAAATTTGGGATTAGGTGCAGATGATTACTTATCTAAACCATTTTCAATGCTTGAACTTCTAGCACGTGTTAAAGCACTGTTAAGAAGAAGTAGACAGTCTGAAGAGAAACCTAAGAAAAATGTTTATAATTTCAAAGATTTAAGTATTAATTTATCTACTTATCAAGTTGTTAAAAATGGTGTTGTTTTGGAACTGACATTAAAAGAATTTGAAATCTTGAGATTATTATTAACTCATCCAGACCAAACATTTTCAAAACAAGAAATGTATCGCAAAATATGGAATGAAGAATATTATTTCAATGATAATGTCATCAATGTACACATTAGAAGATTAAGAAAGAAAATTGAAAATGATCCTTCAAATCCAGAAATAGTAATTACAATGTGGGGATTTGGTTATAAATTAGGACAAATTGAAATTTAATATTTATTACACATAAAAAAATAAGGCTTGACTCCACAAATTCATATGGAGTTAAGCTTTTTTTCAATAAAAAGAAAGATAAAAATTGATTACTGTATAGATTAAATCTATGCAGTTTTTATTTATTATTATCATCTAATAACAATCTAAAAATTAGTAAGGAATAATTAAGAATTAGTTAAGATACAAGACACTTTAAATCTATATAATTAGAACTAGAGAGGATTGATATGTATGGATCATTACGAAATACCTTGGTCATTTTACTTCCAGTTCAATCATAGCGAACAAATTATGCGTATATATCTTTCTAATTTATTTAAATTGAAAGAAGCAATCCCAAATAATTACTATGTTTTATCATATGATGATATTGAAAAATTTCTTCACAAATATGATTTGAGAAAATTAAACTACTTTTTTGATAAAAAAGTAACGAATACTTTCGATATGGTTTTAAAAGTAAAAGACTTTACTAGAAAAAAAGGTTATATTAATTTACATGCTTTATGTTATATAGAATCAAAAACGATGCATTGTGTTTCAATAGATGTGATGGAAGTGATAAAAATTAAAAAAATGTTTGATAAACATATTCTTAACACTAATGTACATCTAGAGATAAGAAACTCAGAATATGACTTTAAAGAGATCAAAGATAAGAAAATTGAAGCTTTAGAAGATCATTTACATGAATTAATTTATAGAAAGTACTCGAATTAAGAAATAATTAATAATTTCATCACTTTAAGTTAATGAATGATGACTATAATGTGAGTATGAGATAAGTTTCAATGAAAAGGTGGTAGAGTAATGAAAAAAGCAATCGTTATATTAGCTGTATTACTTTCTGCAATGATGTTCACCTTAGAAATATCAAAAGTGCAAGCTAATCCAATAAAACTTAATAAATTAGAATTTGTCACTTATGACATGGATCTTGTATATGGCCATTATTTTGAAACAGGTGCTGATCTTAGTCAATTAGAAATTCCTGATGCTCCAGAAAAAGAAGGATACATATTTGTTGGATGGAGTATTGAAATTCCTGAAACTATGCCTGATTATAATATGCGCATATTTGCACAATATATGCAATCACAAGTTGTCGTTTATGAAAAAATAGGTGCATAATAATATAGACAAATTAATAAGAGGAGAAATCCTCTTTTTTTATTGTTTAGTATAGCATAAAAAAAATTATACATATTTGTATTCTTATTTTTGCATTGTAAAAACGATATAAATGTTATACTATTTTAGTAGTTAGATAATTATTTTGACAGTAATTGAGGTATTTTTATGAGTATGAAAAATAAAATTAATATTTATGAATTAGCAAAAGCAACTGGATTTTCTGCATCTACCGTTTCTAAAGCACTAAATCATAGAGGTAGAATTAGTGAAGAGACAAGTACTAAGATATTAAAAAAAGCTGCGGAATTAAATTATGTAGCTTCTTATCATGCAAAAACACTTAGTTTAAATAAATCTTGGATCATTGGAATTATTTATTCAGATAACTTAGGAATTGGGTTTTCTCATCCCCACTTTTCTATGATTTTAGAAAGTTTTAAACAAGAAGTAGAAAAAGCAGGATATGAAATTACATTTATTAATAGAAATATGGGTAATGTAGAAATGACTTACTTAGAATTTTGTCAATATAGAAAAGTTGAAGGCGTATTTATTGTTAACTTCTATAGTTTCTCAAAACAAATACCAGAATTAGTTGAAAGTGGGATTCCAATTGTGTCATCAGATGCAGGAGATTTAAATATTCCGACAATTACATCTGATGATCTGCAAGGTGGACGACTTGCATCTGAATATTTAATTTCTCTTGGACATCAAAAACGTGTGTATCATATTGCTGGACCACTTTATACAATATCTGGTCAAAATAGATATAAAGGGTTTTTAGAAGTAATGAAAGAACATGGTGTTGAGTATAAAGTCTTTGAAGCTGTAAATTTTGGGTTTAAAGATGGATATGATCAAGCAATCAAAATTATCGAGGAAGCACACTTACCATCTGCAATTTTTATCGCAGGTGATTGGATGGCTTTAGGAGCTATTAAAGCCTTTAAAGATCATGGAATAAATGTTCCAGAAGATATCTCAATTATTGGATATGATGATTTAGAATTTTTGAAATATTCTAGCCCAGCCTTAACGACCATAGCACAAAATAAACAGGAGATTGGACGGACTGCTGCACATAATTTAATTAATCAAATCAACGGTTTAGATACTCATTCTTCTAAAATCAGTATAGAAGTAGTTGAAAGAGATACATGTAAAAAAATTAATTAAACGACTTGTTGTGAGTCGTTTTTATTTTATCTTTATGAGTCCTTGACATTACAGAAGATATAGTTTAAAATTGTGGTAAAGCGGTTTCGCAAATATATACGAAAGTTAGAGAAACAAATGAAAAAAATGTGGATTTTGATAATAATTTTTATTATAAGTGTAGCAATTAGTGGCTGTAATGAGGCATTGTCATGTGGAGAAGGAACAATTCTTCAAGATGGACTTTGTGTCATAGAAAGTTCAGTTGATGACAATAATGATAATATAGACACTTGTAGTGATGGACATAAAGCTTATGAAGTGGTTAATGGAGATTTTATAAATCCTCCAGCAGAACCTTGGTTTTTCATAGGCGGATGGATGGTAAGTCAACCTGATAGTATTTGGATGGAAGATTTTGATGCAATTATATTTGATGTCACAGATGCAGCATTAACAGAAAGAGCTGTATGGGATGGAGCGTTTTGGCAACCAAAAGTGTTTACTGAAGCTGGATATACATACACAGTGACATATACACTTCGTACAGATGAAGAAAATGGTAGGGATGTCATTGTATTTTTAGAAAATACAGATAATAATAATTTTAAATTTATTGAAGATACAGTATCGTTAACTAAAGAGTATCAAACATTTACATATACCTATGTAGCAACAGAAGATAATAATGATACAAAAGTTGGCATATTTTTTGCAAATGATGTAGGAACCGTGATCATCGATTCTATATTAATTGATAGAACTTCAACAAATGGAGAAGTTGTATCATGTTCTACAAATTTAGCAATTTATGAAGTAGTTAATGGATATTTTATAAATCCTCCAGCAGAACCTTGGTTTTTCATAGGCGGATGGATGGTAAGTCAACCTGATAGTATTTGGATGGAAGATTTTGATGCAATTATATTTGATGTTACAGATGCAGCATTAACAGAAAGAGCTGTATGGGATGGAGCGTTTTGGCAACCAAAAGTGTTTACTGAAGCTGGATATACATACATAGTGACATATACACTTCGTACAGATGAAGAAAATGGTAGGGATGTCATTGTATTTTTAGAAAATACAGATAATAATAATTTTAAATTTATTGAAGATACAGTATCGTTAACCAAAGAGTATCAAACATTTACATATACTTATGTAGCAACAGAAGATAATAATGATACAAAAGTTGGTATATTTTTTGCAAATGATGTAGGAACCGTGATTATCGATTCAATATTAATTGATCGTGTAGTCACAGAATAGAGGATATTATGAGAAAATTAGGGTTCATAGTTGTTTTATTAATTGTTATAGGTTTGTCAAGTTGTGGTAATACAGCAATTCAGTGTGGTGAAGGGACAGTTCCTATAGATGGAGTATGTCAAGTGCAAGTGACTTGTGATAGTGGACAAACTTATGATGAAGAAACAAATACATGTGAAGAAAAAGAAGTCATAACATGTAATCCAGGTTATACAAATGAAGATGGAGAATGTGTGTTAGATGAAGTTGAATTAGAAATAGAACTTGTTACTGGATCTCAACTTTCTTTTGAAGTTGGATCAACACTCCCAGACTTTTCAACTTATTTTGAATTAGAAGGTACAGTTATTGATAATTCAATGATTGAACATACATTGTTATTAGGTGCTGATAACACCATGACAACGCCGGGAGTTTTTAGTGTAACAATTACCATTGGAAATGATTCAAAAACAATTTCAATCATAGTAACTGATTCGGCAATTGACTATAGTGATATCATAACAGAGGGACAAGCTGGTATTTATTTAATTCCTTCTAAAGAAACAGATTTTATTGTAGGTGATTATATGCCTGATTTCTTATCATACTTTATTGCTTATGATGGAGAAAATTATGTTTCAATTACACCAGATAAAGTATTACATAATTTATTATTAAGTGCTGATAATAGAATGATTCAAGCAGGCACGTATAAAGCTTGGGTTGATTTAACAATTGGTGGTACAGCTTATTATCAAGAAGTAAATATTGCTGTTACACCAGTAGGTGGGGCAACTGTAGAATCTATTGGACAAACAGGTTGGGAGATTATAAATCCTGAATTTACAGACGCAAATTGGTTTGATGCATGGATGGTTCCAAGTGGAGATGTTGCAATAACTAATACTGATGGTGAAATCGATATACAAATTAATACAATTGGTATGAATTTTTGGGATATTCTGTTTGCCCAACCAGGAAAGACTTTTGAAAAAGGATACACTTATGAAGTGACCTATTCTATGAAAACTGGATTAACTGCAGGCAGAGATGTTGTTGTTTTTGTTGAACCTTCACAAGGCGCAGCTAAATTATTAGAAGAGCAAGTATCATTAACTACAGTATATCAAGATTTCACATTTACGTTCCAAACGACAACCAATACAACAAGCGGTGTTGTTGGTGTATTCCTTGGAGCAAACCTTCCAGGAGCTCATCCAGGTGTTGTGATGATTGATTCTATTGTAATCACTAGAACAGGCGAACTACAAGAAGAAGTTAATTTTATTGATTTACCTAACCAAGAGTTTACGAGTTCAGATATTTCATTGTGGGCTACAGAGGGTAATGTTGTCTTAGCACATAATGCTAGTGGATACTTAGAAGCAGATGTTTCAGCATTTACTGGAGCTTTCTATCAAGAAAATCTGCAACAAGGTGGATATTTCATAGAAGCAGGTAAAACATACACAATCGTATTTATTATAAAAACTGATATTACTTTAGGAAGAGATGTAACCTTCTTTGTAGAAGATACAAATGCAGGATATGTAAAATATTTTGAAGAAACAGAAACTCTTACAACAGTATTCCAAACATTTACTTATACATTTACACCAACTGTAGACAATGATGATACTAAGATAGGAATATTTTTAGGAGATATGGATAATTCTGCAATAGGGTTAGTTATTATTGATTCTATTGTTATTACAGAATCAAATTAAAAAGATATTATATTATTAGATAATAAAAAGGACGAAAAATATATTCGTCCTTTTTTCTTTAGCATAGTGCTAATTCATTTATAAAATGGTACCCCCTGTAGGGTTCGAACCTACGACCCACTGATTAAGAGTCAGTTGCTCTACCAACTGAGCTAAGAGGGCATCTCATAATCATGCTTTTTTATTATAGCATATTAGATAAAAAAATCAAAGATTTTGTGAAAACAAAGTCTAAAAAAAACATATAATACTGGAAAAACATAAATTTGATAATAGCTAGTATATACAACATCATAAAAAGGCTCATATTATGGTATAATTTTTTATAGATATCTATAGGAGCTCATTATGTATAAATACACTTTAGGATTCTTAATTAAAGGCAATCAAATCTTGATGTTAAATCGAAATAAATCACCATGGATGGGCTCTTGGAATGGTCTAGGGGGAAAAATTCAAATAAATGAGACACCACAAGCTTGTATACAAAGAGAAGTCTTTGAAGAAACAGGGCTTGAACTTAAAGTTGAAAATTTCATCTTTAAGGGAGTTGTGACTTGGGATGAATTTGATGCGATGGGTAACGGATTATATATTTATATATATCACTTAAATGAGAAATTAGATCTCATAACACCTTTAAAAGTAGATGAAGGTATCTTAGATTTTAAAGATATATCATGGATTTCTAGTTTTGAAAATGAAGGTGTAGCAAAAAATATTCCTTATTTCTTACCTTCTGTTTTAAATGATGATATTAATTATAATTACCTTTGTAAATTTGAAGATAGGATATTAAAAGAAGTCGTTAAGAAGAAGGTGGATGTATGCCTGGATTAAAATATATACTTATTGTACTTGCAGTCATTATAATTATTTTTGTGATTTTCTATATCAATTTTAAACAAAAACAAAAGATTAAATCTGAAACTATTGATATATTAAACACATACGGTAAAACTATTATAAAAGATAAAAGTTTATTATTTGAAATAAATCATAACCTTTATGAAATCTTGTTTTATAAGATTGCAGAAAAGCATGAACTGACAATTAATAGTAAATTGATTTGGGAAGTACACACAAAAACCGGATCTCAGTTGATTAACCAAAAAAGTTTCTTAACTAGTGATTATCCTAAAATTATTATTTTATATCCTATTGCAACTAAAATTAAGAGATTTATCAATGAAAACGAAATGGTGTTCATTGACTTTCGTGATTCGTTTTTTGATATGAGATTAATAAAGTTAGCTGACTTAAAATTGGCTTTATCGGAGGTAGAATTATGAAAAAAACTTATTTATTCTTTATCTTTTTTTTATTTGCCATTAGTATAAGTGCTTGTACACAGCAGCAGGATATTTTATGGACAGATAATGATGCATTTAATTTAGAAGTTTCTAGTGACACAATTAAGATTTTACAAATAACAGATCTTCATCTTGCATTTGGTATTAGTAATCGTGACCAAATGACCTATGATTTAATTGCTAATCTAGCTGCATCAGATGATTACGACTTAATCGTAATTACTGGTGATATGATGATGAGTCCTCATGCTCCATCTTTATTTAGAGGTTTAATCAAGCATATGGAATCTTTAGAAATACCTTGGACCTTTGTTTTTGGTAATCATGACAATGATTTTAATGATTATTCAGAACTTTTAGATCAAATACAAGATACCAATTATTTATATTTTAAAAATGGTCCTGAAATGACAGATGGCGGTATTGGTAATTTTAAGATTAATTTTATATATCAAGATCAAATTATTTATCATGCATATTTCCTTGATTCTAAAGCAGAAAGAGAAATATATACTGAAGAAGAAGGAGAATATGGATATTTATCGACTGCTCAAGTTGCTTGGTATGAAAACAATGTTTCAACAGATTTAGTTGAATCAGTGGTGTTTATGCATATTCCACTTAGACAATTTATAGATCCAACAACTTATGATGGTGTTTTCTTAGAAGATAAAGTCTATGCTCAAGGGATAGACACTGGATTTTTTGATGCGATGGTTTTAAATGATAAATCAAAAGCAGTATTTGTTGGACATGACCATTTAAATGATTTTTCTTTCATAAAAGATGATGTTTTATTAGCATATGGTAGAATTTCTGGATATACATCTTATGGATATCTTGAACGTGGCGGAAGACATATTGAAATTAAAGATCAAGTTCTTACTACATACGTTAAATTAGAAAGTGAGGTATCCTCATGAATATTAGATTAAAAGATCGTATACTTGTGATGTTATCATCATTTTTCTATGGTGTACTAGGTTATTTCTTTACAGGGTCTTTATGGTGGTTTTTAATATTAGCAGCTGCTTTATTATTTGTAGGTATTGGAGGAAAAAAACATGTTTGAAATCATGATTTTTACCTTGATTAATGCATTTTGGGTAACCTTAGTGATAGGTACGCTAACATTGCTATCTTTAAGAGTTATCTATTCACTACAATTTAGTTATACGATAAAAGAAAAATTAATGATATGGTTTATACCTCTATCAATTGGTTTTTATCATCTTGAAGATAAAAAAAATGTTATATCAAGAATATATAGAATCTTTGTAGTTATCTTTTTTATAACTGCCATACTAGCTTTCTTATTCGTGTTATATACTGAAATGGAGTTAATGATTATATGATATATAAAGTATTGAAAAAACAGAATAATTCTGAGATGTGTTTCGTATGTGGTATACATAATGAATCTGGATTAAACACGTCTTATTATGAACTTGAAAACAACCAACTTATTGGTGTTTTTAAAGGTCATGATGTACATCAAAGTTATCCAGAGAGAATGCACGGTGGGATTGTAACTGCATTGCTAGATGAAACAATAGGTAGAGCAGTTCAAACCTTAGATGAAAATATTTGGGGTGTAACTGTCGAAATCACAGTTAGATTTGTTAAACCAGTACCCCTTGACCAAGTTTTATATACGGTAGGATATGTGACAAACATGAGAAGTCGTATGTTTGAAGGTGAGGGATATGTTTGCAATACAGATAAAGAGATTTTAGCTACAGCCAAAGCAAAGTATTTCATACAACATGTAGATAAAATAGTTAGCGATATAGATTTTGTAAGGGAGCAATGGATTTACGTAGATGATGCAAAAGATTCTGAAGTAAAATCATTTGATTTGCCAAAATGAGTATATTAGAAGTAGAAAACATAAAATTTAGTTATAGTGGTGAACAACTTTATCAACAAGCTTCAATGCGTCTATTTGAAGGGGAGCATGCAGTTTTAGTTGGTCCTAACGGAACTGGTAAATCAACATTATTAAAGCTTTTAGATAAGAGTTTAAAACCAGATGCAGGTAGCATCAATTGGATGGCTAACAAAAAGATAGGATATTTAGATCAATATGCAAAAATAAATCCTAAACTTTTGGTTAAGTCATATCTATATGATGTTTTTTTACCTTTGTTTGAAAAAGAAAAAGAAATGGAAAAATTATATCTTTCAGTAGCTAATGAACCAGAAGAAAAGCATGAAAGAATTATGCATTGGGCTTCAGATATTCAAGAACAATTGCTTGATTCAGATTTCTATCAAATGAAATCATTAATTGGGAATATCATTCATGGTCTAGGCTTACAAATGGATATTTTAGATATGCAAATTAAACATTTATCTGGTGGTATGCGTGCAAAGATTATTTTAGGTAAATTACTTTTAGAAAATGCAGATGTGCTTTTACTAGACGAACCTACAAACTTCTTGGATGTTAAACACATTGAATGGTTAACTAAGTTTTTAAATGGCTATGATAAAGCATTTATTGTTGTATCGCATCATGAAGAGTTCTTGATGGATATTGCTCAAACTGTATTTGCTTTAGAAAACGGGCAAATCAGTAGATATAAAGGGGATTATCTATTTTATTTATCAGAGAGGGAACTAAGAATTGCACAACAAGAAAAAGCATTTGTCACACAACAAAAATTTATTAAAAAGACAGAAGATTTTATTAAGAAAAATATTGTTAGAGCAACGACGACTAAACGTGCTCAAAGTAGACGTAAGATGTTAGCTAAAATAGAAAGAATAAAAGCACCAGAACAATCGAGAAATTATCATTTTCATTTTCCATTGTCTAGAACGACTGGTAAAGATGTCTTTATATCAAATGACTTAGAAATTGGATATAGTGATTCTTTATTGGAACCACTTAATATTGCGATATTAAAACAAGAAAAAGTCGCAATCACAGGTAAAAATGGTGTTGGTAAATCAACATTCATTAAAACTGTTTTAGATATTATTCCTAAACTTGCAGGTGAGTATCATTGGATAGATACAGCTCATATTGCATATTTTGAACAAGAGTCTAAATTTGAAGATGGGATAACACCATTTCAAGTTGTTCATCATAGATATCAGCATTTCACAAAAAAGGATGTCATGAGTTTACTTGGTAATCACGGTATTGATTATGAGATGGCAACTAGAGATATTAATACATTGTCAGGTGGAGAACAAACAAAAGTAAGACTAGCATTATTAAGACATCAAAAAGGAAATGTATTAATTCTAGATGAGCCTACGAATCATTTAGATTTTGCGGCTAAAGAAGCATTGAAAGATGCATTAATAAATTATGAAGGAACTTTAATACTAGTTTCTCATGAAAAAGAATTTTATCAAGACATTTGCGATTATGAAATTTCATTATACGAACCTGAAGAGTGAAGATAAAGATTTATATTATCTTCACTTTTCTTTACTCTTAAAGATTAATTTGTTATAATAAATATACCCCCCCTATAGAGGGTAGAAAGAAGGATGTATTTATGATAACAAAAGAATATAATGTAACAGGAATGACTTGTCAAGGTTGTGCAAGTAGTGTCACTAGAGTTATTTCGAGAAATAAAGGTGTAGAAGACTGTGTAGTAAGACATATGGAAGGTGAAGTTGTTGTTACTTATGATGAAAGTCTAATTAACGATGAAAAAATCATGTCACAAATCACTAGACTAGGATTTAAAGCTGAAGTCAAAGCATGAAAACAGAAAAATTTGACATCATAGGCATGACTTGTGCTACATGTGCAAATTCCATTGACCATGTATTAAAAGATCAAAAAGGTATCATTAAAGGTAATGTAAATTTAGCTAACGATACTGCAATTATAGAATTTGATGAGAGTGTTATATCGATTCAAGGTGTCATTGAAACCATTGAAAGTGCAGGTTTTGATGCATCTTTAAAAAAAGAAAATATAAGAAAACTAACATTAACTATACAAGGTATGACTTGTGCAACGTGCGCAGGTAATGTTGACCATGCTGTTAAAAATTTAGAAGGTGTTAAAAGCGTTAATGTTAATATAGCAAATGATAAGATGACAGTAGAGTTTGATGCTGATGTTTTAAAGTTAAGTCAAATCAAAAAAACAATTCAAGATATTGGCTATGATGCTTTATTAGATGAAGAGATTGATAAAACTGTTGATCCTGATGTTATAAAAATGCAAAAAGCAAAGAAAAAGATGTTAACATCTGCATCTTTAACTGCAGTTATTATGACATTAATGATTATTCATATGTTTATTGTTCCTATCCCTGGATATACAATTATAACAGCTACACTAGCTTTCCCTGTAGTCTTTATTTTAGGAGCTCATGTTCATAAGACTAGTTTTAAATCTTTAAAATCAGGGAGACCTAATATGGATGTTTTAGTTTCTCTAGGTTCTCTACCTCCATATTTAATAGGTTTATTAGGATTGTTTTTACCTATTACTACATTTATCGAAATGGCATCTACAATTATGACATTTCATTTAATTGGTAAGTTTTTAGAAACAAGAGCAAAAGGCAAAGCATCAGAAGCAATTAAAAAGTTAATTGAACTTGGTGCAAAAACAGCATCGATTATTGTAGATGGACAAGAAATAGAAGTTTTAACAAGTGAGCTTTCTGTTAAAGATATTATGGTTATTAGACCTGGAGCCAAAATACCAACTGATGGTATTATAGTCCAAGGACAATCTTTAATTGATGAATCACTTGCTACCGGAGAATCAATGCCAGTTAAAAGAGGTGTTGGCGATCCAGTTATTGGTGCAACCATTAATAAACAAGGTTTGTTAAAAGTTGAAGTTACTAAAACAGGTAATGATACATTCTTAGCTCAAATCATTGATCTTGTAGAAGCGTGTCAGGGATCTAAAGTTCCCATTCAAGCTTTTGCTGACAAAATAACAGGATATTTCGTTCCTGCAATTATGGTTATCACAGTATTAACATTTATATCATTTAATGTTTTTCCTGAGTTTCATTTAAGTATTTTAAGAACTTTTGAAGGCATTCTTCCTTGGATTAATACCGATCAATCAACATTGACCTTATCCTTTGTGACTGCAACAGCCGTATTGGTTATTGCTTGTTCATGTGCGCTTGGTTTAGGCACGCCAACAGCATTAATGGTTGGTAGTGGAATAGGCGCTCAAAAAGGCATTTTAATCCGTAATGGAGAGTCAGTACAAACCTTAAAAGATATTAAAGTCATTGCATTTGATAAAACAGGAACATTGACTTATGGTAAACCAGTTGTTACGGATATAAAAAGTGATGATGATTTAAATCTATTAAGTATAGCTGCTTCATTAGAAGTTGGATCTGAACATGTTTTAGCTTCAGCAATCGTTGAAGAAGCTAAAACTAGAGATATTAAACTAAAAGATGTTAAACATTTTGAAGCTTTAACATCTAAAGGTATTAAAGGTAGTATTAATGATACGATGTATTATATTGGTAATAGAAGATTATCAGATGAACTTAACCTAGATTACAAAGCATATGAAGAAGATATGGTTAAACTTGAAGAACAAGCAAAAACTGTAATGATAGTTTCATCAGATAAATCAGTTTTAGGAATCATTGCCGTGGCAGATGCTTTAAAAGATGAAGTAGCAGCTGTCATTAAAGCAATTGAATCAATGGGTATTAAAACAGCAATGATTACAGGTGATAACGAAAGAACAGCAAAAGCAATAGCAAAAAAAGCAGGAATCACACATGTTATTTCTAACGTGCTTCCTACTGGTAAAGTAGATGAGATAAAAAAACTACAAGAAACTTATGGACTAGTCGCAATGGTCGGAGATGGTATTAATGATGCTCCTGCGTTAAAACAAGCAAACGTTGGTATTGCAATAGGCACAGGGACTGATGTAGCTATAGAAGCTGCTGATGTAACTTTAGTTAGAGGACAATTAGCATCTATATTACAAGCAGTAGAATTATCTAAAGCGATATTTAGAAAGATAAAACAAAATTATTTCTGGGCATGGTTTTATAATGCAGTAGCTATTCCATTTGCAGTATTTGGATTACTACATCCAATGATTGGAGCAGCAGCAATGTCTATGAGTAGTTTAAATGTCATTTATAATTCATTAAGATTAAAAAAAGTAGATCTTAATAAACATTTGGAGGTTAGTTATGAAGCATGATCACACTAAATCATTAAATGTGTTAAAAACTGCGAAAGGTCAAATTGAAGCAGTTATTAGAATGACTGAAGAAAATAGATATTGTGTTGATATTGCAAATCAAATTATGGCAGTTGAAGCATTATTAAAAAAAGCAAATCTACAAATCTTACAACAACATATAGAAACATGTGTTAAAGAATCTTTTGTAGATGGAACACATGAAGAAAAAATAGAAGAAGTTATACAAATATTAAAAAAATATGTTAAATAATTAAAGATAAAGAGCAAGACAATTCTATTTGTCTTGCTTTTTTGTTTAGTTTGACTTAACTTTGAAACATTTTAAATTTATAATAATGATAAAATAAAATATAAAGTTAATTACCAGTTAAGTACAAACAACCTTGTTTTTTTGCGAAACTTAATTATAATTAAACTAAGGAGGCGATAAAATGCCTGATGTAATAGATAATGTAAAAGTTGGGGAGTATATAAAAACACTACTAAAGAAAAATCATATGACTCAAGATGATTTGGCACAAAAGTTAAATATATCTAAATCAGCTGTATCACAAAACTTAAGAGGTAAATCTACATTTGATATTCAAAACATGATTCGAATTGCAGAGATATTCAATATTACTCTAGATGATTTGTTAAGCCTTAAAACTAAACATGAAGAAGGTGTAATCTCGGAATATCAAAAGGTTGTCAATCAAGGACTTGTAGCCTTTAAATCTACAAAGGCCGACAATCTAAGAATTGATCAACCCGATATGTATGGAAAAGTTTTAGTCGATTACATAATAGAATCAAAGCATTTAGAGATGTTTAATTACTTGAAAGATAATAATGTAAGTCTTGTAGAAGAACATTATCATCGTAGTCTTGATATTTATTTAGACGTTATAGTTTTTATGCTTGAGCAAGATATTTCTGGTGTATTTAAATATATAGAAAAATACAAACAACTTAACAATACGTTCTTAATACATGATGAATTGTATAAGTTAAAAATATGGGGATTGTTAAATCAAGTAAAATTTCAAGATATTGTTGAAAAAATATTTAAAGAAAATATAAAGGATAATCAAGTTAAATCATTTTTTAATAAAATTCAAGATCCTGGGTATTTGTCAAAAACTGACATGATTGATATTATCGCAAATTACAAGTTAAATAATACATTAGAAACTTATCTGAATATAATATATAAGGATAGTCAGTTCTCATATCTTGTTAAAGAGTTTGTAAGATATGGGTATGAAGAGGGTATTGAATTATTGATTGATAAGGCTTTTAAAAAACCATTAGTATGGATAAAAAAAGTAAGCATGGAAGTACAAGCTAGCATACTTGAAGTAATAAAATTAGAAAATGAAAAATTAATTTTAGAGTTTATAGATAAAAAGTTATATACTGATTTAACTCAAGTTACTTTATTAGCCATAAAGAAAAATCTTAATAAAGTTACATCACATGTGATAAAAAACTACCATATGGATTTAAATTTTAGAAAAGTTGGGGAATCATGCATAGATGCAAACAATAAAGTTCTTCTAGAGGATATAAATCAATACTTTAATCAAAACGATTATGATTATTTTCTAAGTTATGTAAATGAAGAGGATATCTCGATGATGATATATCTGATAAAACATGGAGCAAAAATTGATGAAAAATATTACAATCTAAAAACGTTCAAAAAAATGAATTTGCTCATTAAATATCTATTAGATGAAGGAGATGAGAAATAATGGAATTTATAAAAGAAAATTTTGAGATAATTGTTATTTTATTATTCATACTATTAATTGTATTATCAGTCATTGTTTTAAGTTTTAATAAATATTTTGCAATGTATTTTTCAAATAAGAAATTCCACATTGCATCTCATTTTGAAATAGATGCAAAAGATGAGAATAAAATGTTTACAATAGATATATATAATAGAAATATAAATGATGTGAGACTTTCTGGATTTGGTTTTGTTTATAAAGATAGAAACATCGATTTTTATAAATCGTATTTAGAACATAAGCAATTACCTGTTGATCACAAAGTCGTTATATCATCTAGAGATTATTTATCTACAAAAATTGAAATTAATACTTTAAAAAACATCATCTCAGATATTAATCACGGAAGTTTATATATGGATTCTCTACAAGCATATGTAACTGATTCACTAGGGTTAACAAGTAGAACTAATGCTAAACAAATTAAAAGTCAAATAGAAGAAATCTTAAGATATGAAAAAAAGATGAAACATTTAGAAATTAAAAAACAAAAACAAAAACTTAAAAACGAAGCTAAGTTATTTAAACAAAGAGCAATTATAGAAAGAAGAATAAAAAGAAAAGAACGACAAGCAAAAATCATTTTGGGATTTAAGAAAATGGTTTCAAAGGTCAAAGGAAATAAAAACAAGTCTTAAAGTAGTCATGCTTGAAATAAAAAGAACAAAAATGAATTCATCTTTGTTCTTTTTTATTATTATTTATCATATATAGAATCATCAAACTGATCAATTTCTTTAATCAATTCATCATATACTTCTGATTCTTTAATCTTTTTAATAATTTTACCTTTTCTAAATAAAATAGCTTCACCTTTACCACCAGCAACACCTATATCAGCGTGTTTTGCTTCTCCGGGTCCATTAACTGCACACCCCATAATCGCAACATTAATAGTCTTATTGATTTGAAGCAAATACTTTTCTATCTTTTTAGCAATATCAATCATATCATATTGAATTCTACCACAAGTAGGACAACTAATTAGATTAGGAACTTTATCCTTTAATCCTAAATTCTTTAAGATTTCTTTTGCTGCTTGAATCTCTAAAATAGGATTATCAGTTAGAGAAACTCTAATTGTGTTACCTATACCTTCATGAAGAAGTATACCTATGCCCATAGCGCTCTTAATTCCGCCGCTAAAAGCTGTTCCAGCTTCAGTTACACCTAAGTGAAGGGGATAGTTAAAAGTCTTTGCAGCCAGTCTATAAGTCTCAATCATTAAATTCATATCAGTAGCTTTTAAAGATAGCGCAATATCATGAAAATCCATAGATTCTAAAATATCAACATGGGATTTAGCAACTTCGACCATAAGTTCTGGTGTTGGTTCAGCTCTTCCAGGAAGAGATCCACTATTGACTCCGATTCGAATTGGAATATGTTTTTCTTTGCATGCATTAACAACAAGTTCTACATGCTCTCTTTTGAGTATATTTCCCGGATTTAATCTGATTTTATCTGCACCATTTTCAATGGAAGCAAGTGCTAGTCTATAATCAAAATGGATGTCTGCAACTAAAGGAATAGAAATTTGTTTTTTTATTTCCTTAATAGCTTTAGCATCTACTAAATCTAAGACAGCAACCCTTATGATTTCACAGCCAGCTTTTTCTAGCATCTTTATTTGCTTAACGGTTGCCTCTACATCTTTTGTATATGTGTTAGTCATGGACTGGATATAAACCTTATTATTTCCGCCCATTGTATAAGATCCTATCTTTATAGGATGAGTTTGTTCTCTTTGTAACATATTTATCACCTAAAACTATTATAGAATAAACAACTAAAAAATGATAGTTTTTTACATAATCAAAAGAAAAAGAGCTAAAAAAAAATAAAAAGCATAAAATGATTGAAATAAATGGGTGCATTTGATATAATATCTTCGTATGTTTGGAGGGATTGACATGAGAGATCTTGTAAAACTGGTTTGTACTTCATGTGGCGATGAAAATTATCATACTGATAAAAATAAAAAAACTAAACCTGAACGTTTAGAATTTAAGAAATATTGCCCACGTGAAAGAAAATATACAATCCATAAAGAGAAGAAATAAGCTATTCTATGAATAGTTTTTTTTCTATCATATGAAAACATTTAAAGAAAATAAAATATTTGCACATAGTTTTTTACTATGTCGCTTTGATGTATGCTATTTAATTGATCCCTCACATGATTTAGAAAGCATAATCGAAGCATTAGAAGGCAGAAAATTGGAAGGCATTTTATTGACACATGCACATATGGATCACGTTGAGTTAATCCATATGTTTGATTGTCCAATCTATATGCATTTAGATGATGCGCATTTGCTGTTTGAAGATCAATATAATGGATACCATCCTAATAAACACCCTTATATGAGAAAAGCTTTAAAACTTAAATATGTAGCTGATGGCACAAAGCTAGCTATGGGTGATGGTTTTATAGAAGTTATTCATACACCAGGGCATACTAAAGGTAGTGTATGCTATTTATATGATTCTAAGTTATTTGCAGGAGATACTTTGTTTAGAGAAAGTGTTGGAAGACATGATTTGTATTCGGGTTCATTAGTTGAATTGAGGAAAAGTATCATTAAATTAATGAAATTGCCTGGTCAGACTAAGGTTTATCCAGGACATGATGAAAATACAACGATAAGGTATGAACAAAAGCATAATCCCTATTATATAAAATGGGCAAAACAACAAAAAAAATGAAAGCAAAATCACATATTTTGCTTTTTTTTAATTAAATAGCACATAACCCTTGACAGTGCCAAACAAATATTATACAATGATACTGGCACAAACCAAAATAGAGTGCTAAAGAGGTGAATTGATGATTACAAGTAGACAAAAATTAATCTTGAAAGCCATCATTGAGTTGTATGTAAAAGACGCTCAACCAGTTGGTTCTAAGTCGTTAACTCATTTACCTTACTTAAGTTTTTCTAGTGCAACTATTAGATATGATATGGCGCAATTAGAATTGCTGGGGTATCTTGAAAAAACACACACATCAAGTGGACGTGTACCTTCAGAAAAAGGGTATAGATATTATGTAGAACATCTAGTGACAAGAGATCAAGATGTTTTAAAATCTTTTCCTTTAATTGATGAAATATTTTTGAAAAATAAACTTGCTAGAGAACAAGCTATAGAAGACGCAATGAATTTATTATCAGAATTAACAAATTATACTGCTTTAGCTATAGGTCCGAGTGGAGCGAGTGCAAAAATTAAAAAAATTGATTTTGTACCCTTAACACCATCTCAAGCAGTTATATTGATTGTTACAGATCAAGGTCATGTGCAACATCAATCTATTAATGTTCCTAAAGAAGGACATATCAATGATGTTAAAGAAGTTATAAAGACTTTAGATGACTTATTAAGAGATAGAAGTATTGTTGATGCAAATAAAATATTAGAAAATGTTTTTGCTAAACAACAAATTGAATCTTTTATGACATATCAAACGCAAATCTTAGAATCATTTATTAATGCTTTTTCTAAATTTGCAGAAGATAATTTCTATTTATCTGGTGTTACAAATGTATTTGATCAACCAGAGTTTCATAATGCAAGGCACATGAAAAGCTTTGTTGATATGTTTGATAGAAGAGACCTTTTAAAACTTATTGGTGAACAAGATGGATTATCGATAAGATTTGGCAGTGACTTAAGATTAATTCCAATGGAAAATTGTACTGTCATATCAGTGCCTTACCAAATTAATGATGACGAGCATGGTACCATCGCTGTATTGGGCCCGACACGTATGGAATATAGTAAGGTTATTCCTTTAGTAGAATACATTGCGAGTAACTTAGGAAAATTATATAAAAAATAAAGGATGATAATTATGGAAGATGAAAAAAAAGATTTGACTGAGCAACTTGAAGAAGTTGCTAAAGAAGAACTAGTCGTTGAAGAAACTACTAAAAAAGAAAAAAAGAACAAATATAAAGAAAAAATCGAAACATTAGAACAAGAAGTTGCTCAATTAAAAGATAAATTATTAAGAAATGCAGCTGAATTAGAAAATTTCAAAAAAAGAATTACTTTAGAAAGAATAAATGATCGCAAGTTTGCTTCAAAAAATTTAGTTTATGATATTTTAGAACCACTTGATCAGTTAAACATGATTATAAACATGGAAACAGATAATGATGTATTAAAAAATTTCTTATATGGATTTAAAATGTTAAATGATAAATTTTATGAAGTTTTAAAAAATGATGGATTAAAGGAAATTGACGCTTTAAATAAGCAGTTTGATCCTAAATATCATCATGCAATTGAAAAAGAAAGTATTGAAGATAAACCTAATGGAATCAACTTAAAAGTGATTCAAAAAGGTTATATGTATAAAGAACAACTATTAAGACCTGCCATGGTCAAAATAAACGAATGGAGTGATGAAAATGGCAAAAACAAATAAGATTATAGGTATCGATTTAGGTACAACAAACTCAGTTGTCTCTGTAATGGAAGGCGGCGAAGCAAAAGTAATACCAAATGCTGAAGGCGGAAGAACTACACCATCAGTTATATCATTTAAAGGTGATGAAATTAGTGTAGGTGATGTTGCTAAAAGACAAGCAGTTACTAATCCTAACACAGTAAGTTCTATTAAAAGACATATGGGTGATGCGAATTATAAAGTTGACATCCAAGGTAAAAAATATACACCTCAACAATTATCAGCAATGATTTTACAAAATTTAAAGAAAACAGCTGAAGATTATTTAGGTGCTCAAGTGACTCAAGCAGTTATTACTGTTCCTGCATATTTTAATGATGCAGAACGCCAAGCAACAAAAGATGCTGGTAAAATTGCTGGACTTGATGTAAAACGTATTATCAATGAACCTACAGCTGCAGCTCTAGCTTATGGTATTGATAAGACAGATAAAGAACAAACAGTCTTAGTATTTGACTTAGGTGGAGGTACATTTGATGTATCTGTCTTAAGACTTGCTGATGGCACGTTTGAAGTTATTTCAACTGCAGGTAATAATAAACTTGGTGGAGATGACTTTGATCAAGAAGTTATTAATTATTTAGTAGCTGAATTTAAGAAAGAAAATGCTGTTGATCTATCTTTAGATAAGATGGCAGTACAAAGATTAAAAGATGCAGCTGAAAAAGCTAAAAAAGAATTAAGTGGTGTTTCTCAATCACAAATCAGTCTACCTTTTATTACAATGGGTGTTGCTGGTCCACTACATTTAGAAATGACTTTAACAAGAGCTAAGTTTAATGAATTAACTGCTCATTTAGTTGATAAATGTCAACAACCAGTTAGACGCGCATTATCAGATGCTAAACTAACACCTAAAGATATTGATCAAGTCTTATTAGTTGGTGGTTCTACACGTATCCCAGCTGTTCAAGATTTAGTTAAACGTGAATTAGGTAAAGAGCCTAATAGAAGTGTTAACCCTGATGAAGTTGTAGCAATGGGTGCAGCAATTCAAGGTGGTGTCTTAGCAGGTGATGTGAAAGATGTCTTATTATTAGATGTTACACCATTATCACTTGGTATTGAAACATTAGGTGGTGTATTCACCAAGTTAATTGAAAGAAATACTACAATTCCAACTTCTAAATCACAAGTGTTCTCAACTGCTGCTGATAATCAACCAGCTGTTGATATCCATGTATTGCAAGGTGAACGTTCAATGGCTCAAGATAATAAAACTTTAGGACGTTTCCAATTAGGAGATATTCCTGCTGCACGTCGTGGCGTTCCACAAATTGAAGTATCATTTGATATAGATGCTAATGGTATCGTATCAGTTAAAGCAAAAGATTTAGGAACTAACAAAGAACAATCTATTACAGTTACAGGCACTGGTTCTTTATCAGATGCTGAAATAGAAAAAATGGTTAAAGAAGCTGAAGAACAAGCAGAAGCAGATAAATTAAAACGTGAATCAGCAGACACAAGAAATGAAGCTTCAAATTTAATATTCCAAACAACTAAAGCTATTGAAGATTTAGGCGCAGATGTAGATGAAGCAACTAAGACTAAACTCCAAGATCAAATTAAAGATTTAGAGGAAGCTTTAAAAGGCGATGACATCGAAAATATCAAGGCTAAAAAAGAAGCTCTTGAAAAAGATGCACAAGAAATTGCAGCTAAAGCATATCAAAAATCACAACAACAAGCACAACCAGAGCAACCAGAAAATAATGAAACTAAGGATCAAGACGGTAAAACTACTGTTGATGCAGAATTTGAAGAAAAATAAACTAAAGGGGCATTGCCCCTTTAGCACTATGGAGTTGATGACTTATGGCAAATAAGAGAGATTTTTATGATGTATTAGGATTAAAAAAAGGCGCTAGTGAAGATGAGATAAAAAAAGCTTATCGAACGCTAGCAAAAAAATATCATCCTGATATATCCAAAGAAGCAAATGCAGAAAGCAAATTTAAAGAAGTTCAAGAAGCTTATGATACACTAAATGATGCTCAAAAAAAGGCAGCTTATGATCAATATGGTCATGATGGCAGTCCTTTTGGCGGACAAGGATTTGGTGGTGGACAAGGCTTTGGTGATTTTGGTGGATTTGGAGATATTTTTTCACAATTTTTTGGTGGAGGAAATAGATCACAAAAACAACAAAACTATAATGGACCACAGCGAGGCGAAGATTTAGAAAAAATGATGACAGTAGACTTTATGGATGCTGTTTTAGGAACTAAAAAAACGATTAGCGTGCAAGTTGAAGAAGAATGTCACACATGTCATGGATTGGGTGCTGAATCTAGTAAAGATGTTGAAGTATGCGATAGATGTCATGGAGATGGATTTGTTAATGTAGAGCAACGGACGATGTTTGGTGCAATGCGAACACAACAAGTTTGTCCAAAATGTGGTGGTCAAGGAAAAGTAATCAATAAGCGTTGTCATACATGTAATGGATCAGGCATCGAAAAAGTTACAAAGACTGTAGATGTTAATATTCCTGCTGGTGTAGATACAAATATGAGTTTAAAAGTTGCTGGTTATGGTAATGGAGGCACAAAAGGTGGATCTAAAGGTGATCTATACTTAAACTTTAGAGTTAAACCTCATAAAGTCTTTAAGCGTCATCACGACGATATTATCTTAGAAGTTCCAATTACTGTAACACAGGCTGTTTTAGGAGCTAAAATTGAAATCCCTACAATTTATGGAGATGTTGATTTAAAGATTCCTGCTGGTATTGAACACGGAACGATTTTAAGAATGAGAGAAAAAGGGGTCGCAAATGTTAGAAGTAAGAAAAAAGGCGATCAACAAGTCATTGTTCAGATTAAAGTTCCAAAGACTCTTTCAGCACAAGAGAAAAAACTTTATGAGGAATTAGATTCATTAGAATCCAAAGAAAAAGACAGTGCATGGCATAAATTTAAAAATTTATTCAAAAACTAAAATAAAAGCATCTTCCCAAGGGAGATGCTTTTTTACTTTTATTTTTGTTTTTTATAGATAACATATAAATTATCCGAAAATTTTTCATGTGAGATTAATTTCCAATTATTTAATTGATTGTGTTCATAAAACAAAGGAATACCATCTCCAATGGTTTTAGGAACTATATATAATTGTAATTCATCAACTAAATTGTTTTTCATAAAACTTTGAATTACACTTGCGCCTCCAAAAAGCCAAATATTTCCTGATAATTCATCTGTTAGCCCCTTTATGGGCATTTCAGTAAAAATTATGTTTTCATTGGTGCTTTCATAAGTTCGTTTAGTTAAAACATATATATTTTTATCTTTAAAAGGAATATCACCAAATTTTAACATCACATCATATGTTTTAGAACCCATAATAATGAAATCAATAGAATCGATAAAAGAGGTGAAATGATTTTGAAAACTAGGATCTATAGTCTCTAAAAAATCTACGGAATGATCTTTTCTTGAGATATAACCATCTAGCGAGACAGCGACCTGTAATATAACATATCCCATGATGTATATCTCCTTAATATATTTTTAAAAAGTAAAATTAATGGATTGATTGATCAACTAGCTTACTCTTACCTTTGATATAGGCAATTGCAACAGTACCAATTCCTGCGTTCATTGCAACAATAGGTGATATATTCATGATGTAAGTTGGAGGTTTTCCAATTAAATCAGTATAGATTTTTTCATATGAGGTTACCCTATCACCAGCATTTGCATGAACAATTGCATAATCATCAATCTCGTTAAATTCTAGAATACCTTTTATATGTTTAAAAATCTTTTTATTACTTGTTTTAATACTTAAGCCTTTATCAAAAATAATGCCTTCACCTTGGTCATCAATTGAGATAACAGGTTTTAAATTGACTATTTTACCAATGATGCCTGTTGTTTTTCCAACACGACCACTTCGAACCATATATTTTAAAGTCTTAACACTAACTAAAATTTTAGTTTCTTTTTTAAGTTTTTCAATATAAGTAACAATATCATCAAATTCCATACCTGCTTTGATTGCTTGAGCTGCTTTTAAAACTAATAAACCTTGGGCTCCTGAGTTTTGTATCGTATCAATAACAGCAATTTTTTTATCTTTAGATTTAAATTTATTTGCAGAATCAACAAATGCTTGATACGTACCACTCATCTTTGATGAAACTGATAGAACAATGACTTTATCATAGTATGTTGTTAGTTGAGAGAAGAAATTTTCTAAAGTTCTTTGATTTGGTTGAGAAGATGTAGGATAAACATCAAGTGTGTCCATTAAGCCATAAAAAGATTCGGCAGTAATCGTTAATTTATCATAATAAGTTGTACCATTAATCATCAATCCTAATGCAAATTGATGGATTTGATATTGATCAACTAATGATTGAGGTAGATCTGCAATGGAATCAGTTACAAGTGCTATTTTATATTTTTGATGGTTCACCATTTCAAATTGTCGAATCATATCATCAACTTTTTGTTCAAGTATCGATCCATGTGAAGCTAGATAAGTAAAAACTTGATCGGGTTTATCTGTATGTATATGAACTCTTAAGCGTCTTTTATTACCTGCAACAACCAAAGAGTCACCTAAAGTTTCTAAATGCGCCTTGATGGCTTTATGGTCTAAATCAATAGATGATAATAAAGCTTCAGTACAGTATCTGTATTGTGATTCATCTAAATGATCTATATGCAAATGTTCAGTGATTTCTGGAACATCTTGAAAATCCATACTCACTTTTTCACCTTTTAAAGATTTGATAAAACCTTCTATAAAGTGCACAAAACCTTTAGCTCCTGCATCTACAACCTTATTTTGTTTTAAGACTGCTAGCATTTCAGTTGTTTTTTTAAGTTCAACTTGTAAAACATCAAAAGCTTTTGAAAACATTTCAAGAACACTGTGACCAGCATCTTTTAAGCTATTTAATGCTGTAGCCCAAGCTCTCATTAAAGTAATCATAGTGCCTTCTACAGGTTTATTAATAGAAAGATAGGCTTGATCAGCTGCATTGGTAACCATTTCAATGTATTCATCAATTGTTAAGTCATCATTTTTTAAAGCTTCATAAAACCCATTGATATATGATGCGAAAATAATGCCTGAGTTTCCTCTTGCACCTTCAATTGCAGCATCTACAATAGTTTCCATAGTTTCAAGTGAAGTGTCTTTAAGCATAGATTTTTCAATAATTGAATTCATGAGTGAAGCTAGATTTGTTCCTGTGTCACCATCTGGGACTGGGAAAACATTTATTTTATTTAAACTGTTTTTCTCTGATATAACGTTTCTTGCTCCGATAATAAAAGCATTATACAAAAATGCATTGTCTAGTGTTGTAGTTGTCATAATATCCTCCTTTAAAAAATTAGATTAAATAATAAGTATGATAAAGTTGATACAGAGAAACCTAAGAAAGTTCCCCAGAATAAATCAATGACAGTGATTTGAATAGGCCAATCTTTAAGTGTTGCTAAATTTGTTAAATCATAAGTTGCATAAGTTATAAATCCAAAGAGTGCTCCATACAACATAGTGTATGATAGACTTTGTTTGTCAACTCCTGGAAGTAAAACAAATATGACTAAAGCCGCTATAAATAAAACATAAAATGCAATAGCTGCTTTCCAATTAGGATTAGGACTTAAAAAGTCACCAAGATATTTTCTATACAAATCCTTCGCAATAAATCCTAGCCAAATTAAATCAACGACGATAAACATAACAAACGAAATAATAAATAATTCTATAAAAGTTAACATAAACACCCTCCTCTTTATTTCAATTATATTATATCATGTTAAAAAGACTTTTTATATAAAAATGCGTTTCACATAATTAGAGCATAAAACCATATACATATCATTTTTTAATACTTCATATTAATGATATAATTTATAATATAAAAGTAATGGAGGATTAAAGATATGATTTTAGTAAGACATCACAATGAAGGACAATTAAAACCGTATTTTTATTTTGCACTAGAAGAATATTTGCTTACTGAAGTCCTAGAAGAAGGACAAACTTATTTTTTTACATGGGAAATCAATGGAGTCGTCATTGGGAAGAATCAAGTCATTGAAAATGAAGTTAATTTAGAGTATTTAAAAGAAAATAATATTGATGTTTATAGAAGACCAACAGGTGGTGGATGTGTCTATGCAGATCATAGAAACACAATGTTTTCTATTATCACAAAAAAACAAACTAACAATTTTAGCTTTAAAACTTATCTTTCAAAGATTATTGAATCAATGAAATTATTAGATGTAAACATTGAGTTTAGTGGAAGAAACGATCTTTTATTTGAAGGAAAGAAAATTTCAGGCAATGCGTTTTTACAAAATAAATATGGCATGCTTATGCATGGAACTTTTTTATATGATTGTGACTTAGAAACTATGGTAAGAGCAATCACACCATCAGATGAGAAATTAGTTAGTAAAGGTGTAGATAGTGTAAGATCTAGAGTTACAAATTTAAAACCATATTTAAATGGAATGACTCAAGAACAACTTATCAAACATTTTGAAAATACAATGACTTATCAAACATATGAACTAAGTGATCAAGAAGTTACAAAAATACAAAAAATGGCTGAAAAATACGAATCAAAATCATGGATATATAAAAAACAACCACCACATACTAAGACACTTAAAAAAAGAATTACAGGCGGACTAATCGAAGTTATGATTGATTTGCATGATGGAACTATAGAAAACTTTAAGATTTTAGGCGATTTTTTTGATACAAAACCATTAGAAAGTTTTGAAAAATTGTTTATTGGTCAAGAGTATACTAAAAAAACTATTGCAAAAATATTCGAGTTAGACAATATTGATGATTATATTCTAGATATCAAAAAAGATGAATTTATGGCTTTATTGAACGATGGAGTTCTAATAGATGAGTAAAAAGTGGATTAAATTGATTAAAAACACATAAAAGTTTGACTAGTTCTTCATTTATTTGTTAAAATAGATATAAGGTGAAAGGTGGTATTCATATGAAAAAAAACAAAGAATTAAGCCAAAAAGAAACAATCGAGGAAACCAAAGATACTGATAAATTGGAAACTTCAAAAAATAACGAAACCGAAATTAAAGAAGATTCTAAAAAAGAATCAAAAAAAGATAAGAAAAAAAAGAAGGCTGAAGAAAAAGCTAAAGCTAAAGAGGATTTGAAGAAACAAGAGGCTGAAGCTAAAGCAAAATCGAAGGAAAAAAAGGTTAAGCTTACTCCAGAAGAAAAAGCTAAAGCCAAAGAAGATGCGAAAAAACAAAAGGCTGAAGATAAAGTTAAAGCTAAAGAAGATAAAAAAAGACTTAAAGCTGAAAAAAAAGCAAGCGCCAAAGAAGCAAAAAGACTAAAAGATAGACCAAAATGGACTAAGAAATACTTTAGCAAGTTTTCTGGTAAAGAAAAAGGTGTATTTCAAAAATATGTAGATCAAGATTATAAAAATGCAATTTTGAGAGCTGAAAAATTATCAAGTATTGATAAAAAAGCATATAAAAAGCCAATACTTATTATGATTCCTGACGCTTTTAATAAATCCAGCAAAGTTCAATATCGCCTTGATAAAAAAGAAGATGGCACTGTAACTCAAATATATGATCAATCTTTATTAACAGCTTTATTCTTTGGGGAATCAACACTTTTCTATTATCAAGCAAATATAGATCATAGAAGTGGACAAATCGCATGTGATATTGCTGGGGAGTTTAATTATTTTGATGTTGTTCATATGGAAACTAAATTGAAATATGATAATCCTGATAAACCTAAATATTTAGCTTTAGAATTAGAAGTAGGGCTATCAGATGGCAGAATGATTCCTTTTCACTTAAGAAATCATCGCCTACATACTGACTATAAGCTTCCAGAAATGTTAACAAAAACAGAGCAACAAATTCTTGATTTATTCAAAACTAGAGTTAGACAAGAGAAATCCATGTAAATCGCTTTAATCAGGACATAAATTCTCTTAATTCATTGACAATTGTGTATTTATTTTGTATAATACCTTCGTTGAGGTGATATAATGAAAATTTTACTTAAAGAATTAAAAGAAAAAACCTCATTAGATTTTACTTATGACTTTCAAAATGAGATTAAAGAAATTGATGACATTCTTTCAATTAAACCAGCATCGATTCAAATCGATGTAAATATAATTGAAGAAGAAGTTGTTCTTGATTTCAATGTTGAAGTTGATATGGAATTAGCTTGCGCTAAAACCTTAAAACCTGTTTCTTACCACATGGATATTAGAGAAGAAGTTATCTTTGGTAAAGATGAAGATGCAGATTTTATGTTAACGGATTATATTGAGTTGAGTGATATCATATTTGGATACATTATAAGTGAAAAACCTTATACCATCTATCATCCAGATGCAAAAAAGATCTCTTTTGAAGAAGAAAAGAGTCCACATCCTGCATTTGCTGAATTAGATACGCTCTTGAAAAAATAGGAGGTGAACAGATGGCTGTTCCATTTAGAAGAACGGGTAAAACTGCGAAGAGAAAACGTCGTACACATTACAAATTGACTGCTCCTGCGTTAGTTGTTTGCCCACAAACTGGTGAATTCACGTTACCACACCGTGTTACACCAAACAGTGGTTATTACAAAGGTCAACAAGTATTAACCAAAAAAGAATCCAAAGAGGATTAAAGAAGGGTGCCGAAGGCACCTTTTTCTTTTTTTGAAAATTGACAAAATGATGAATTTCATATATAGTTTAACTAATATGTAAAATAAATGAAATGATGTGAACAAATGAAACATATAACAGTCTTATTAGATGAGGCAATCAAGCAATTAAATATCAAAGATAACGGCATTTATGTAGATGGTACATTAGGAGGGGCAGGACACTCTAAAAAGATCTTAGAACAGCTAAAAACTGGTTATTTATATGCATTTGATCAAGATGAATTTGCAATTGAATACGCAAGAGATGTATTAAAAGATTTTAATAATTTCAAAATTATTAAAAGTAATTTTAGACATCTAAAAAATAAGCTTAATGAAGAAGGAATCCAAAAAATTGATGGGTTACTACTTGATTTAGGTATGTCTAGTTTTCAAATTGATGATGATACTAGAGGATTTACATATTTAAAAGATGCTAAACTAGATATGAGAATGGATCAGTCTCAAAGTTTAACTGCAGAAGTCATAGTGAATACATACTCCAAAGATGAATTGGCTAAGTTATTTTTCATATATGGAGAAGAAAAAAACGGATTTAAAATAGCACAAAAAATTATAAATCAAAGACCATTATATACGACTATGGAACTTGTAAAAATAACAGATCAAGTTAACTATAAGGATAAGGGACATAGTGCTAAAAGAGTTTTTCAAGCACTAAGAATTGCAGTCAATCATGAACTAGGTGTACTTGAAGAAGTTTTAGAACAAGCACTTGATATGCTTAATCCTGGTGGAAGAATTGTAGTGATTACGTTCCACTCCTTAGAAGATAGAATTGTTAAACATTATTTTAAGGATAAATCTACATCACAGCTACCTAAAAACTTACCAGTTATGATTGATAAAAACATTAAACTTAAAGTGATTACTAAAAAACCAATTTATCCAACTGATGAAGAGCTAGAAAATAACTCAAGATCTCGATCAGCAAAAATGAGAGTAGCAGAAAGGATATAATGATGAAAATTGCATTAATTGCCCACGATAAAAAAAAGCCTGAAATGATCAGCTTTGTTAAAGAACATTTAAATATATTTAAAACTCATGAATTATATGCAACTGGTACAACAGGAGCATTACTTGTTGAACATACGGGATTAAATATCCATTTAAAAAAATCAGGACCTCTTGGAGGAGATCAAGAAATTGGATCTATGGTTGCTAATCAACTTATTGATATGATTATATTTTTTAGAGATCCACTTACAGCACAGCCTCATGAACCAGATGTTTCTGCTTTACTAAGACTAAGTGATCATTATGAAATCCCACTTGCAACTAACATTTCAACAGCTAAATTATTTATAGCTGCATTAGAGATATAAAAAAAAGGCAATTATGCCTTTTTTTATGCTTTATTTCTTCTTGTTTGCGGATACAATAATTCTAATATATTCTAAGTCTAGATCCTTAAATGCTTCATGTTCCATTAAGTAATCAAATATATCTGGACTATTAATCTCAGTGATTTCATTTGTTTGCTTATTCATTACATGAATATGACTATCTGCACTGTGCATTGGATTGTCCATTGCTAGATCATAATATTTTACATTATTGATATAAATTTCAACAACCATCTTGTGTTCCATAAGAAATTCAAGATTATTATATATTGTTGATACATTATAAAATCCGCGATTAGCTAATGCTTTTTGAATTTCTTTGAAGGTTAAATGCTTGTCTTCTAGAATTTCAATCATAGCTTTTCTTGAATTAGTAAGTCTTAAGCGTTCAGATCGTATTTTATTAAAATATCTTTCTTTTAAATCCATATCTATCGCTCTCCTTTAATCACGTTTCATATTTTTCTACATTTTTATTATATCAAGTAAGTATTTTATTTAAAAGTGAAACGCTCTTTATAAAGTTTTTATAAAAGAATGTTAATTATTTTTGATATATATGTGCATAGATAGAAGTATTTGAGACATTAAATATGGTATAATAATAAGGGTGAAATATATGAATATTATTTACGGTGGGTCTTTTAATCCACCAACTATTGCACATTTGCATATAATAATAACACTTCTAAAGACTTTTGAAAATTCAAAGGTTATTGTTTTGCCAGTGGGTAATGATTATAAAAAACCAGATTTAATAGATTTTAATCACCGATTTTTGATGTTAAAATTATTAATAGAGACTGAAAAAAAAGATATTGTTATTTCAGATCTAGAAAACCATAGTGGATATAGTGGTACATTAAAAGCTTTAGAAGATTTAAGCAAAACATATGAACAACTACATTTTGTTATTGGATCTGATCATCTTGAATCTTTAAAAACATGGATTTCATATCAAGACTTATTAGATAAATATCCTTTCATTGTGATGAATAGAAATCATTTTATGACTAAAGAACAAGCAGAAATGATGTTTAAAGATGTCAATCATAAGTTTATATTCATAGATTTTGATATGGACGTGTCTTCTTCAAAAATAAGAGAAGATATAGATAAAAATAAAAAATATTTAACAAATGAGGTTTATCAATATATAAAAAACCATAAATTATATGAGGTGTTATAATGTATAAACATGGATATATAAAAGTAGCCGCTGTAACTCCAAAGATTTCAGTAGGCGATATAGAATTCAATAAAAAACAAATTATTAAAGTTCTAGACAAGTCTAAAGCTAGTTTAACAGTATTTCCTGAACTTACTGTAACAGGTTATAGTTCAAGTGACCTTTTTTATCAAGGTTCATTTATTGAAGAAGCACTTGAAGCAATCAAATATATTAAAGAACATACTACATATAAAGGTATTTATATGCTAGGAGCACCACTTGATATTTATGGAGTTTTATATAATTGCGCAATTGTCATTCAAAATGATGAAGTTTTAGGTGTTGTACCTAAACATTACTTACCAAATCATCATGAGTTTTATGAAAAAAGATGGTTTCATTCAGGTAAAGATTCTGTGTTAACAAAAATCGATCTTTTTAATCAAAAAGTACCATTTGGTTACTTAATATTTGAAGATGTAGATAAACATATTAGATTTGGAATTGAAATTTGTCAAGATTTATGGGCAACTTACTCACCAAGTGATGATATGAGTCTTGCTGGAGCAAATATCATATTCAATTTATCAGCATCTAGTGAATACGTAGGCAAACAATCTTTAAGAAGACATGCAGTACTTGATCATTCTAGAAAACAAATGGCTGCCTACATTTATACAACATCAGGACATTATGAATCAAGTAGTGAAATTGTATACTCAAGTCATAAAGTGATTGCATCATTAGGTGAATTAGTTGCTGAAAGTCATGCTTTTACTGATGAAGAGACACATCTTTATGCAGATATTGATGTGATGGGCATCAATTATCAAAAGCGTCAAGATAGCACATATCGTGATATGCATTTGAAAAACGAAAATAAATATGAATATATTAAAATAGAAATTAATGAGTCAAAAAACTATACTTTTGAACAAGCTTTAAATCAAACGCCGTTTATATCTCCTTATAATTTAGATGAAGATATAAAAGTTGCAAATCATTTACAAATATTTGCATTGATCAAAAGATTAGAGTCTATTCCTAAATCAGCAAACAAAATTATATTAGGTATATCAGGCGGATTAGATTCAGCACTTGCTTTGTTAGTAAGTCATCAGGCAATGAAATATTTAAAGAGAGATCCAAAAGATATCATTGCTGTAACGATGCCTGCTTTTGTGACATCAAGTAAGTCGAAATCTTATGCATTAGAACTTATGGATAAACTTGGAGTAACTTCCATTGAAATTCCAATAAGCGAAGCAGTAGACTTGCATTTAAAATCTATAAATCATGAAGACAAAGATGTCACATATGAAAACACACAAGCAAGAATGAGAACGATGATTTTAATGAACCTAGCTAATAAGCATGGTGGATTCGTTTTAGGTACGGGTGACCTATCTGAAATTGCTTTAGGTTGGATGACTTATAATGGCGATCAAATGAGCATGTATGCAATCAATGCAGGCTTACCTAAAACATGGGTTAAGGTACTTATTGATTATCATGCAAAAAATGATTATAAGAATATATCTAAAGTTCTTAATCATATTTTAGAAGCACCTATTACACCAGAATTAAAAGAAGATCAAGATACTGAAATAACAATTGGAAGATATGATATCAACGACTTTATGCTATTTCATCATTTAATCAATGGAGCAAGCGAAGATAAAATTAAATGGTTGGTTAAAAAAGCATTCGAATTAGATAATGATTCACTAGAAACATATGTAAATCGCTTTTTTAAGCGTTTTTACACACAACAGTTTAAGAGACAAACACTTCCAGAAGGACCAAAAATATTAGGAATTAGTCTTTCGCCTCGTGGAGAATATAGAATGCCTAGTGATGTAAAAAGAAAGTGATGTTATGAATAAAAATAAGAAAGTTATAATTGGATTAAGCGGAGGCGTAGATAGCAGTGTAGCTGCATATTTACTCTTAAAAGACGGCTATGATGTAGAAGCCGTTTTTATGCGTAATTGGGACAGTGCAACCAATAGTGATTTAAAAGGAAATCCAACAAGATATGATGAAGTTTGTGAACAAGAAAAAGATTATCAAGATGCATTAGAAGTTGCTAATAAATTAGGTATTAAATTGCATAAAGTTGATTTCATTGATGATTATTGGGATAGAGTATTCACGTATTTTTTAGATGAATATAAAAAAAATAGAACACCAAATCCAGATGTTTTATGTAATAATGAAATTAAGTTTAAGGCATTTGTTGATTACGTTAAAAAATTTGATGCAGATTATATTGCAATGGGTCATTATGCACAAGTAGATCTTAGTGGTGATTATCCTAAACTGATAAGAGCTTATGATGATAACAAAGATCAAACATATTTCTTATCACAATTAAGAGAAGATCAATTAAAAAATGTTATATTTCCTATAGGTGATATTGATAAAAAAGAAGTTAGAAGAATTGCACTTGAGCAAAATCTAGCAACTGCTAAGAAAAAAGATTCTACAGGTATCTGTTTTATTGGAGAAAGACATTTTAATGAATTTTTAAGTAATTATTTGCCAGCAATGCCTGGTGAAATGAAAAAACTTGATGGTACATATATGAAAAATCATCAAGGTCTTATGAATTATACGATTGGTCAAAGAAAGGGATTAGGCATTGGTGGAACTAAAGAAGATAGTGGAGCTTGGTATGTTGTAGGTAAAGACTTAACAACAAACACATTATATGTCGAACCTGATTTCAATCATCCACATTTATTTAGTGATGAAGCAATCATTACAGATGTCATTTGGCGTGGTCCCAAAATAAGTGGTAAGATGACTGCTAAATTTAGATATCGTCAAAAAGATCACGATGTAGAAGTCACTTGGATTGATGAACATACGATTAATGTTAAATATCCTCAAAAAGTTCGAGCAGTCACACCAGGTCAAGTGTGTGCGTTTTATCAAAAAGAAGTATGTGTAGGCTCTGGTTTTATATCAGAAGTCTTTATGGATAAAAAGAAAAGATTATACAGTTAAAAGGAACTATGTTCCTTTTTTAATAGGTAAAAAGATGGTATAATTTTAAAAGTAGATAGCATTTATGGAGGTCACATGGACAAAGTCATTGGTAAGATCAAAAATTATGTTTTTCATAATGAAGAAAATAGTTATTCAATAGCTCGTTTAATTACTTTAGATGATCAATTAGTTACAATCGTTGGATATTTTCCTAAAATTAGTGAAGATGTCATCTATGAGTTCATGGGAACTTGGGTTAAACATCAAACTTATGGAGAACAATTAAAAGTTGAATCATTTAAAAAAACTGAAAAGCAATCAGCAAACGGCTTGATTAGTTATTTATCAAGTTCTTTTTTTACGGGTATTGGACCAAAGACAGCAGAAAAAATGGTTGAGACTTTTGGCTTAGACGTTATTCAAAAAGTGCAAGACAATCCAGCTATATTAAAAGAAATAGGTCTTAAAAAAATAAGAATCGTTAAATTTCATCAACAACTTATAGAAAATCAAACCAATGAACATATTTTAGTTCGTCTATATAGTTATAATTTATCTGGAAGACTCGCAATGAAATTATTAAATAAATATCAATCACTGACAATTGATAAATTAGAAGAAAATCCTTATCGTTTAATTGATGATATTGATGGAATTGGATTTATTAAAGCAGATGAGATTGCGCATAAATTAGGAATTGAAGCACACGATATCAGAAGAATTAAAGCGGCAATTCTTTATGCATTAGAGCATATTGCATATCAGAATGGTGATTTATATTTAACATTAGAACAATTAACAAAAGAAACTATTGGTGTTTTACAAACTGATATTGATCTTGATGAAGGTATAAAAACTTTATTAGAAGAAAATAGAATCATCATAGAAGAAAATCGCTATTATTTGACCATGTCTTATTTTACTGAGACTAAACTAGCAGAAAAAATAACAAAATTAAATGACAAATCAGAATTTAATGTTGATTTAAATTATGTTAAAACACTTATCGATAGAATTGAAATGACAAAAGATATCGATTATACAGATATTCAAAAAGAAGCTATATCCACTGCCTTAACACATAAGCTATCTATTATTACAGGTGGTCCTGGTACAGGAAAAACTACGATCATTGACGGCCTATTAGAGGTATACAAAATATATAATAAATTAAATTTCGATCATCCTGATATTTATGAAAAAATTGCTTGTCTTGCACCTACAGGAAGAGCTGCAAAACGCATGAGTGAGCTACTTCACGTTAAAACATCAACCATCCATAGACACCTAGGTTATAATTATGATGGCATGTTTTCATATGATGAATCTCATTTGTTACCTCAAGATTTAATTATAGTAGATGAGTCATCAATGATTGATATTTTTCTTGCTAGCAGATTATTTGAAGCGATAAAAGATCAAGCACAAATCATTATTGTTGGTGATGTTGATCAATTACCTTCAGTTGGTCCTGGTCAAGTATTATCAGATCTAATTGAGTCCAATCAAATAAAAGTTGTTAAATTAGATCAAATCCATAGACAAGCTAAAGATTCTCATATTATTTCTTTGGCAAGTTCAGTCAATCATCAAAATCTATCATATGATGATCTTCAAAGTGGTAATGATGTTTATTTATATCATGCAGATCAACAAAAAATACAAAATACAATTATCAATCAAGTTCAAGGAGCTCTTGACAAAGGATATTCAATGATTGATGATATTCAAATATTAGTTCCAATGTATAAAGGTGAACTTGGTATAGATCGATTTAATCAAATTTTGCAAGATAAATTTAATGTACATAAAACTAAAAGCATTACATTTAAAGATAAAACATATTATGAAGGCGATAAAGTCATTCAACTAGTCAATGATCCTAAGAGATTTATTATGAACGGTGATATCGGGATTATTAAATCCATTGAAGTAAATAGTGACAACGAAAAATTCTTAGTTGTTACATTTGATGATAATGAAGTGCTTTATGAACGTGCAGATTTAGATGAACTGAATCTAGCATATGCTATTTCAATTCATAAGTCTCAAGGTAGTGAATATAAGATAGTTATGATTCCTATGGTTAGAAATTATATTCATATGTTAAAAAAAGAATTAATATATACAGCAATCACAAGAGCTAAACAATATTTAATTTTATTAGGTGATATGAAATTGTTAATTTATGCGGCAAATCATTTATCTAATAAGCGACAAACTACATTAGCACTTAGACTAAATAGTGATACTCAAGTAGAAGAAATTGACAAAGACAATATATCTCCTTACGATTTCATGTAACAATTTTTCAATTGAAAAAAAGAAAAATACGTGTTATTATATTTGTGTATTATAAAATATATAAACTGGTGACATGATGAGCATACTTGAATTATTATCAAAAACAATGAAAGAACCCATCCCATTTGGGTCATTATCAGATGGATGGTTTCACTATCTTTCTTTAATATTTGTGATTTTTTGCACGTATATATTCACAAGATATTTAAAGCATAAAAATCAAAAACAAATACAAAAATACCTTTTAATTTTTGCAATCATATTAATAACATTTGAAATCTATAAGCAAGTGATATATTCATATAGTAATGCGTGGCATTACAGATGGTATGCTTTTCCATTTCAATTTTGTTCTATTCCTATGTATGTAGCTTTAATAACGGGTTTAACTAAAAAGAAAGCAGTATATGAAGCAGGAATATCATTTCTTGCAACATATGGCCTATTTGCAGGATTAGCAGTTATGCTCCACCCAGGTGATGTGTTTGTAGATACAATAGGTATAAACATACAAACCATGATACATCATGGAGGTATTGCTATAGTTGGATTTAGTTTGCTTTTTTCTAAACAAGTCTCTTATAAGATAAATACTTTAATAAAAGCATCCGTTGTGTTTTCTATTGTAGTTTTAATCGCAATTCTTTTAAACGCAATATTTAATACATGGATAAATGATGGCACCTTTAATATGTTTTTTATTAATCCTAAATTTACCAGTAACATTCCGATACTTTTTGATATTCAGCCACATGTAAATGCAGTTGTATTTAATTTGATCTATTATTTTGGATTTACTCTAGTAGCTTTAATTGTATTCAAAATAAATACGAGTTTCATATATATCTATGAAAAGAAAAAACCATTAAAAGAGCAACAACTTCAAAAATCAAAAGCATAAAAAAACATCATATCAAATCGATATGATGTTTTTTTTACTATCTAAGTGTTTCACCACTTTTAATTTTTTTATTCTCAAATACATGAGATTTAAAAACTCTACAATTTCTACCAATGGTAGTTTCTTCAGGTATAATCGTTCTTTTTTCAATAACTGTAATACCAGAAGATAATAAATCTGGTTTTTCAATATTAGCTGTAAAATCATCTCCATAGCCTATATAAGAATCTCTTCCTATAACGACTCTTTTATCAATGATACTCTTTTGAATGGTTACATTGTTTCCAATGATTACATTATTTAAGATTATGCTGTCTTTCACAACGCTACCTTTTCCAACTCTAACACCAGGACTAATAACTGAATTAATAACTGTACCTTCAATAACAGAACCATTAGAAACCAGTGATGTTTCAATTTTAGCATCACTACCCACTTTTACTGGAGGTAAATCTTCACTTTTTGTAAAGACTTTCCAGGTTGGATCATATAAATCAAGTGCAGTAAAATCTTTAGTCATTTGGAGATTTGTTTCCCAATAAGAATCGTATGTGCCTACATCCATCCAATAATCTTTAAATTGATAAGCATATACTTCATGTTTAGTGGTTTCTATAAGATAAGGGATGATGTGTTTTCCAAAGTCTAAATCATCACGTTTAATATTTAGTAAAACTCTTTCTAAAAGTTCGTAATCGAATAAATAAATACCCATTGATGCTAAATTAGAATCAGAAGTTTTAGGTTTTTCTTCAAATTTAATTATTTCATCAGTTTCATCAATTGACATAATTCCAAAACGCTTAACTTCACTTGGGTCTACAGGTTGAGTTGCAATGGTTAAGCTTGCATTGTTTTCCTTATGGAAAGCTATCATTTTTCTATAATCCATCTTATAGATGTGATCACCTGAAAGAATAAGTACATACTTTGGAGTTCTTCTTTGTATAAACTCTAAATTTTTTAAAACAGCATCAGCAGTACCTAAATACCAGTAATTATGAGGTTGTAATAAAGTAACTGAAGAATCTCTTCTATCTAAATCCCAAGCTTTTCCACCACCAATATGTTCATTTAGTGAAAGTGGTAAGTATTGAGTCAAGATGCCTATATCATATAAATTTGATTGAGTACAATTTGATAGAGCAAAGTCAATAATTCTAAATTTACCAGCAAAAGGCATCGCTGGTTTTGATCGTCTTTCTGATAAAATATCTAGTCTAGATCCTTTGCCGCCTGCAAGTATTAAAGTTAAAGTTTCCATAAATTACACTCCTAGTATGATTTGATATAAATTTTCATATGATAAAGCCATTTGTTTTAGGCTATAGTCTTTGTCCATTGCTTGTTTCATTAGTTTTTTAAAAATAGGTAAGTTGTCTTTGTATAATTGAATACTCTCAAATAGTTTTTCTTTTAATTCATAACCGTCATAATTTCTAAATGTGAATCCAGTGCCTGTATCTGTATATTTATTATAAGGCTCTACGGTATCTTTTAGTCCACCAGTTTCTCTTACGATAGGTAGCGCACCATAGCGCATTGCAATCAATTGACCTAAGCCACAAGGTTCAAATCTACTTGGCATCATAAATAAATCGCTAGAAGCGTATAATTTATGAGCAAGTTCTTCATTAAAGCCTATAAAGTTTGAGACACGTTTAGGAAATTTAAAAGATAGGTATTTAAAGAAACTTTCATAAGAATCATTTCCTGAACCCATTAAGATAAATCTTGCATCTGTATATGCAATAACTTCCTCTAAAACTTCAGTGAATAGATTAATTCCTTTTTGAGTTGCAAGTCTACCAACATAAGTTACCAAAGGTTTATTGATATCAACATCTAAATTAAAATGATTTAATATATGTTCTTTATTTTTTTGTTTCATAGAAAAGAAATTGCGCTTATCATAATTGTACTCAATTAAATGATCTGTTTTTGGATTAAAAACTTCATTATCTATTCCATTTAGAATTCCAACTAAATCATCTTTTCTAAAATTAAGTGCACCATCTAAAGTGAACCCGAATTCCTGTGACAAGATTTCATTTCTATATGTTGGAGATACTGTGTTGATTTTAGTAGCTCTTTCTATCCCTGCTTTTAAAAAGTTAACACGATCAAAGTGAATATATGTATAGTTAAAATCAGTATTAAAAAATCTTGCTACATATGGATCAAAAGAACCTTGATATTCTAAATTGTGAATTGTAAGCAAAGTATGTATTGAAAAATAGCCATCATTAATTTGTCTATAGTGTTCATCTAATAAATAGGGAACCATACCTGTTTGCCAATCATTTAAGTGTAGAAGATTAGGATAGAAGTCTAATAATTCAATAGCTTCTAGTATAGAGTAACTAAAACAAGAGAAGCGTTCAGCATCATCATTATATCCATATAGATGATCACGTTCAAAATAATGCATGTTCTGAACAAAAATAAAACTCATTTCTTGATAAATAAGTTCATAAAAATGAACAATGGTTTCAATACCACCCATTGTAATAGTTTTTGTACCTTTATAAGTCATATCTTTGTGATGTTTTGAGATATTTTTATAATAAGGCGTTATGACAGTCACTTCATGACCAATTTTTTTAAGTGATTTAGGTAAAAATAAAGCCATATCAGCTAAACCACCAGTTTTGCTGAATGGGAATACTTCTGAACTGGCGAATAAAATCTTCATTAAGATTGCCTCCAATCGCTTCATATAATATTATTATACATGATGATAGCGTTTTTATCAACAAATAATAACCTTAATTTAGGTTAAAATTGAAGTTGTTATAAATAATATGATATACTTTATTTTAGGAGCTGATGTTTGTGAAAAAAGAAAAATCATGCGGTTGTATTATATATAAATATAGCCAAAATAAGAGGTTGTTTTTATTGATTCATCAAAAACATGGCGATTATATTGGTTTTCCAAAAGGTCATGTAGAATTAAATGAAAACGAAATAGAAACAGCATTAAGAGAAGTTAAAGAAGAAACTAATCTTGACGTTTTTATTTTTGATGATATTAATGCTACTGATAAGTATATGATTGATGGAAAAATAGATAAAGAAGTTGTTTATTTTTTAGCAACTCCTACTTCATCTATATTAAGTAAACAAGACAAAGAAATAGCTAAATTATTATGGGTTGAAGAAAATCAAATTATAAATCATCTTTCGTATCAACATGGTAAGGATGTATTTTTAAATATAATTAAACAATTTCAAACTCATGTAGAATATCAACTTGATATTAATTTAGTTAGTTACTTATATGAGACAATTCTTCCAATATATAAGCAATTTGATAAAGCTCATCAAAACGACCATGTTCACCAAGTTTTAAAAACATCATTAGAAATTGCTTCAACTATTATGAACATAAGACTAGATTTAGTTTATGTTATCGCTTTTTATCACGATATAGGAAATTTGTATGGTAGAGATTTTCATCATATAACAGGTGGTAAATATTTAGAAGAAGATGACATGATAAATAAATACTTTGCTAAATCAGATATAAAAATCATGAAAGAAGCTATAGAAGATCACCGTGCTTCACATGAACAGGAACCTAGATCAATTTACGGTAAAATCATTGCTGAAGCTGACAGAGATATTATTCCAGAAATTATTATTTCAAGAACTGTTTTATTTGGTTTATCTCATTATCCAAACATTTCAAAAGAAGAACATATAAAAAGATCATATGATCATCTACAAGAAAAATATGGAAGAAATGGTTATCTAAAACTATGGCTTGATTCAAAGAAAAATGTTGAAGGATTAAAGAGATTAAGAGATTTATTGGATGATGAAATAAGAATCAAGCAAATAATCATAAAAGATTATGAAAAATATACAAAAAATACAAAAAAAGCATGCTAATGTAAGCGCTTTTGTGTTATCATGATATTGTAGAAATAATCAAAAACCAATAAAGGGAGAAAATCATGATAATTGGGACTGTCAAAGAGATTAAAAACTTAGAGTTTAGAGTTGGATTAACACCAGGTAGTGTTAAAGAGTATGTTTCACATGGACATGAAGTTTATGTTGAAAAAGGTGCAGGTATAAATTCTGGATTCCCGGATCAAGAATATGTGGACGCAGGAGCAACTATTTTAAAAACTGCTGATGAAGTTTGGAAAAAAGTTGAAATGCTTATTAAAGTTAAAGAACCCCTTGAACCAGAATTTAAGTTCTTACGTGAAGGATTAATTTTATATACATATCTACATCTTGCGGCAAATGAAGATCTAACATATGCACTTTTAAAAGCGAAAACACAATCCATTGCATATGAAACGATTGAAGAAGATGGCACACTTCCTTGTTTGAAACCAATGAGTGAAGTTGCTGGTAGACTTAGTGCAATTCAAGGCGCTAAATTCTTAGAAAAACCATTTGGTGGTAGTGGAATCTTAATCTCTGGTGTACCAGGTGTTGAAAGAGCAAAAGCTACTATCGTAGGTGCTGGTGTTGTAGGTGAAAATGCACTTAAAATGTTAGTTGGTATGGGTGCTGATGTAACCATACTAGATATCAATTTAAGAAAACTTACATACTTAGATGATATTTATTCAAATACAATTCAAACACTTTACAGTTCAAAAGAAAATTTAGAACTTGCAATTAAAAGAGCTGATTTAGTCATCGGAGCAGTATTACTTCCAGGGGCTAAAGCACCTAAATTAATTAAACGTGCTTATTATAAAGATATGAAACCAGGTAGTGTGATTGTCGATGTCGCTATTGACCAAGGTGGATCAACAGAAGTAAGTAAACCAACATATCATGATAATCCAATATATGAAGTTGATGGCATTATTCATTATACAGTGGCTAATATGCCAGGTGCAGTACCAATGACATCTACAAAGGCATTAACTAACGCAACGCTTCCATACGGGCTAATGATTGCAGATCTTGGACTTGATATGGCACTGAATCGTTCAAGAGCTTTAAAGTTAGGTATAAACGTCTATAATGGTGAAATTACGTGTCCTGGAGTAGCAGAAGCATTTAATTTACCTTATCTAAAATTATAAAAATTATATTTAAAATTATAAAATATAAAGGGGGATAATACATCTCCCTTTTTCTTTAAAATTTAATATTTGGAATTTCAAATCAAATAGCGTATAATATGACACATAAGGAGAAATTTATGAGCATAAAAGTAGAGGTTGCAAGACTAGGAGTGAAAATACTTTTTCACTTACAATACAAATTAAAATTCACATATACAGACTTTGATAAACGCAGAAAAGAACCATTTTTTTTAATTTCAAACCATGCATCACTTCATGATCCCTTATATGTTGCTATGAATATTAAAAAATATCCATATCCAGTAACTAGTAACATTTTATACACAAATAAGCTCATGAAATTTGGTTTAAATAAAATCATTAAATCTATTCCTAAAAGAAAAGGTCAATCAGATATTCAAACCATTCGACTTATTTTAAATGCATTTAACAAAGATAAGAACAGTATTATGATTTTCCCTGAAGGCAACTCATCGTTTTTTGGTGAACAAACGCCTACAGATTACATGAGTACAGCTAAGATTGTTAAAAAAATAAGCCATGACTTGGTAGTTGCTAAAATAGATGGTGGTTATTTTGCAAAACCAAGATGGGGCAAAAGAAGAGGAAGACCAGAGTTTCATGTGCACTACTATACTTTATTAACAAAAGCTCAAATTGATCAAATGGAACTAAACGAACTTTCAGAAACCATAAAAGATGCACTTCAGTATAATGATTATGAGTGGAATAAAAAAATGCAGATAAAGTATCGTTTTCCTAAAAAAGCCATTGGATTAGAACAATATATTTATGTTTGTCCTAAATGTGAAAGTATTCAAACATTACACACACATAAAAACGATATATATTGTGATAAATGCGGGCATTTGGCACACATTAATGAATATCATTTATTAGAAGGATTAAGTTTTGATAATTTGATTGAATGGGATCATATTCAAAAGAGAGTTTTAAAGTCTCAAGAGAAGAATAGGGTATATGAATCAAGTGGAAAGTTTTATCAAATAGAGTTATCTAAGGGTGGCAGAAAGAAAATTGGCCAAGTAAAAGCTTTTTTAGATGATAAACAATTAATTTTATCAAACAAATACATACAAAAACCATTTGATGTTGAAAAAATTAATGGATTAGTATTAACTCAAAAAAATATATTATCATTTGATTATGAAGATAATACATATATGATCAAAATGAAAGATCCAATGTTGTTTTTGGACACTATAAATTTACATAAAGGAGACATTTAAAATGCAAGAGTGGCCGATAATTATTTATTTTTTACTAATAGGGGTATTAATGTTTTTTGCGAAAATCTTAAAAACATGGGTGCCAGGTTTAAATAAAGTTGTTATTCCAACATCTTTATTAGGAGGGTTGATTGGACTTATTATTTCTTTAGTATTTGCACCAATCATCATCGGTGAAAATACATTTATTGATGTTGAATATATGGGATATATCGTATATCATGCTTTAGCTATTGGATTTATTTCACTAGCTTTAAAGAGAAGCGACAGCAAAATAAAGAAAAAAATATGGTCTACTGGTATGTTAATTACTTCAACATATGCGATGCAAGCTGCTATTGGTATTATATTAGTACTAACATTATTTAGTGATAAATTTGTAGGTAGTGGTATGTTAGTCGCGTTAGGTTTTGGTCAAGGACCAGGACTTGCATTATCTATAGGTAATATGTGGAATGATATGCTTTTAGGTAATGGGGCAACATTAGGTGTTTCATATGCATTCTTAGGATTTGTTTTTGGTGGAACCATTGGTGTTTTAATCATCAATGTGATGAGTAGAAAAAAGGGTTTCGCAAAACCAAAGAATTATAATGAAGTTGCTGTTGGTAAAGAAACTATTGAAATAGATACTGTAAAAGAAATCAGTTTGCTTGATGGCTTAACTACCCAAGCAATCATTATTGCAATCATTTATGGACTAGTATATTTGACACTTGTTTTAGCAAATTTAGCTTTAGCTAATTTGGGGAACATTGGTGAAACAATATTTGGTTTATTAAAAGGATTTAATTTTATCATAGGTATAATGTATGCACTACTTTACAAACAATTATTAAAAGCAATAGAGAAAAAGGGTAAAAACATTAAATTTATGACAAATAACTATATGTTGTCTAATATTACATCGATTGCATTTAATATCATGATTGCAGGAGCTGTATTAACAATTACATTGGATTTCTTATCATCATATGGTATTCAATTAATTACAACTGCTATATTAGCAGGAGTAGCTACTATGTTATATTTGAGATTCATGACAAAAAGAGTATATCCTGAATATCAAGACCAATATTTTATTGGATTATTTGGTATGTTAACTGGAGTTGCATCCACAGGTCTTGCACTTTTAAAGGGTGTTGATCCAGAATTAGAAACACCAGTTGCTGAAGAGATGGTACTTGGTTCAGGAACCGCAATTTCTATGGCGCTTCCATTATTTGCTATTCTATTTATTCCTTCTCTGACATATGGTACAGCTAATGAAGGATTATGGACGATTGTTGCACTTGTTGGGTGTTTGTTATATACATTAATATTTGCTATTATTCTTCTTATAAGAGGAAAAAGAGGCGTAAACATTTAATCATAAAAAAAAGCATTTTATAAAAGAAATGCTTTTTTTGCATTTTGAGTGCATTTAATTTAAGTAGTGGTATAATGATATTAGAAGGTGATATATATGTTAACCTACAGAAAAAAGTTTGATGCAATCAATGATAATTGGGATAATACTCAGTCTAGATTAGTGATTGAAGATGAGAATTTGATAGATTCTTTAAAGCAAGAAGAAGTTAGTCGTCAATTCATGTCAGAAAACACTTCTTTATTAGATTCAATCATGTTGTTTATTGTGATTGGGATTGCTATCATAGCTATAATTTTATAGAAGTTAAAATAAAAAACACCTTTAGTAGGTGTTTTTTATTGGATTGATGCATGATTGATCTTTATGTGTTGCATGATTAACATGTAAGGATACTTCATAGGATTTCATGAATTCTGATGGATATGGTTTTAAATATAAAGTGTGGTCTAGAGTTGTTGAATCAAGCCAAGCTTTAATTTCGTGTTGTTTTAAAATCACTGGCATACGATCATGAATATTTGCCATAAAATCATTAGCTTTCGTTGTAATGATTGTTGCTGTATAGACAGTCTTTTCTTTATCTTTATAAGGACTCCATAAACCAGCAAATGCGAACACTTCCTGATCTTTCAACTGGATACGTACGGGTACTTTTTTTCCATTAATCTTTTTCCATTCGTAAAAACTATCAGCAAAAATGACACATCTATTAGATTTAAATGCATCTTTAAAAGCTTTTTTTTCTAATAAAGTTTCTGATCTTGCGTTAATCATATTAAATCCGACTTTCATATCTTTAGCATAAGATGGGATGAATCCCCATATTATAGGACCTACTCTATATTGCTTATTATGATATATCATAGCTATAATGTTCTCACTAGGTGCAACATTATAATTAGGCATGTTAAAATCATCAAGATTTATGCTGATATCCTCATATTTTGACAAGTAATTTATAAAATCTTCTTTAGTTAAAGTGATTGTAAACCTACCGCACATTATATACCTCAATTAATTATGTTTTACTATATTTTAACATATTTATTTTTCATTGTGTTGTAATGTTTTAAATTCATATTTTGTGCTATAATGAAAGTATAAAAGCCATCCTGATGTTATGCATAAGTAAGAAGTGAATAAATGTATCTTTTAGATGCTTATTTTCACTGCGCTACTTATAAAAATATCAAGGATAATCATATACTAAGGAGTCTTTATGAACATACTATTTTGTTTAACACCTAAAGAAAAAGTTGCGTACATCTTTAGTGACTCAACTATAAGACAAGCATTAGAAAAAATGCAAATTTACCGTTATAGTGCAATTCCAGTTCTAAATAGAAATGGAGATTATGTAGGTACTTTAAGCGAAGGAGATCTTTTATGGTATATAAAAGATCACGAGATTGATTTTGATAAAACTGAACATATATCAATATCAGAAGTTCCAAGAAACAAGAATAATGTATCTGTTAAGATTCAAACAAATATGGAAGACATCATTGATATCTCAACAAAACAAAATTTTGTTCCTGTTTTAGATGATTATGGTGCATTTATAGGTATTATTACAAGAAAAGATATATTCAATTACATGATCGATAAAATGAATATAAAAACACAAATAACACGTGAAGAAAGCTGATTATATATCAGTTTTTTTTATGTAAAAAAAAGACGATCAAATATGGAATCGTCTTTTAAATTCTTCACGAGAACTTTTAGAAGGTAAAAATATTAAGCCTAAAAGTGTTAATATTGCATAAATGAAAGTCACAAGTGATGGCCAAGTAATGGTAAGAACATTAAATAATATTAATAAACCAGGTACTAAACCAATAATTGTAATAATGAATAGTGACGCAAAGTAATCAAACCATTTCTTTCGATTTGAAAAGATTAAAATGGTTAAAATAAGCATTGTAGTTGAAACTGCTAAGGGAAATACAATATCTACTGCCCAGGTATGATCTCTGATGGCAAGTCCTAATAAAACGACCATAGAAATTGTAAAAACAATCGTTTTTGTGAATTTAGAAACCCAAAATGTTGGATTACCTAAAGTCAATAACATAATGATTGAATATATATTGGTAACTAATACAATCAATGACCATGATAGGTTTTGTCCACTCATATAATCAAGTGTAATTGTTGTTAATATACTCATTATATTTAAGAAGATAAATAATCTATAGTAAAAGTTTGATCGTGGTTTTTTAGTTATATCCTTAAATTTGTATACAGACTGATCATCTGCGGGTATTTCAAGTTCACCATCACAAAGTAAACAATGATCTAAGTCAGTATCATAATGAATATGACATGTTTTACAATATCTCATCATATGCCTCCTTATAATTGGTATCGACAGTAATATCTAGACCATCTTTTATAAGCATTTGAGTGATATAATTGATAATGCTTAGATCTTTAAGAGGTGTCGTTAAGATTATATTCGTTTCATTTTTTAATGATATTAAAGTCATTGCGAGTCCATAGCCAGCATTGATAAAATCAGCATCTAAAATCTTATCTTCCATATCTTTTGGAAGGCTACAGATACCTAAATTTGATATTGAACAACTATTAATACGTTCTCCTAATATATTGTATCCAATTTTAAATGCAATTTGTTTTAATAGTAGAGGTAAAACTCTTATTAAAAAGTTTTTTTCAAAACCAACAAGTGCATTAATTCTTCCATGAAGTTTCGTTTTATCAAGTTGATCTGCAAATTGTGTTTTTACAAGGTCAAGCATTTCTTCAAAAGTCCAATCATTTTTCTTGCTATCAAAAGTTGATTTGATAAAAAGCGAAAAATTTCTTAAAGTAATTGAATCAAAATAAGGTCTTAAATTTACAGGAATAAATATTTTTAAAGGTTTTTTGTGACCAACAAAATCAACAGATTCTTTAAATATACTATAAGCTAATAAAGCTGTTACATATTGAGTGATTGTAGCATGATATTTATTTTTTACAAGATCAATAAGTGCTTTAGTATCAACCTTAATTTTATAAAGTAGAACCCAATGATGATGGAAGTGTTCACCGGTTATATGATAAGCACTTTCCTCTTTGAGATTTAGTTTGTTATCTTTGTCATAATTAGATACGAAATTATCCTCACTCTCTTTTTTAGAATAAGGTAATTCACTTAAGATTAAATGTTCATGGTCCATTTTAAAGCCACGCAATTTAAAATACTGAAAAACAATGGATTTTAGGAAATGTAGTGCCCCTGTACCATCTGATATCGCATGGAAAGTTTCTAAAGTTATTTTATTTTTCAAATAGTAAACCTTAAACATGTATCCACTATTTCTAATTGCTTTAAAATACTTACATATTTGAGCAGGTTCTTCCTCAACTTTAAAATATCTTTGATTTTCCGCAAAGTAGTTCCAAAATAACCCGTTTTTCATTTGAACTGCAAAAGTTTCGAATCTAGGTAAGATTTTATTGACGGCTTGTTCTAATATATCTGTATCGATTATTTCATCTAGATAAAAAGATAAGCGAAAAACATTGCTTCTATCATCTTTTGAGACTGCTGGAAAAATTTTTCCCGCATTATCAAGTTTATACCAATATTTTCTTTTTTTCAATCTATATCACATCCTGGTTTATAATGTTATATGTCTATATTTATTATACACTTATTTCAAATTTATTTCATTCAAAAGCAACAATTAAGCATTGATATAAAGGGTTGTATGTATATTTTTATAGATTTCAAAAAAAAATTATATTTTTTACATTATAATGGTAAAATACAGTTAATAGTAGACATCTTAAGAACATCACATATGATTTTATAGTATAACTTTAAATCACGATGGAGGTAAGATATGGTACATATTTTTAAAAAAGGACAAAATGATCATACATTATTGTTGTTGCATGGTACAGGTGGTAATGAACACGATTTACTATCTATAGGTAATTTAATTGATCCTCAAGCTAACATCTTAAGTATAAGAGGTGCTGTGTTAGAATATGGAATGCCTCGATTTTACAAAAGAAAATCGATGACAGTTTTTGATTATGAAAGTTTAGTAGAAGAAACCCATAATTTAAGAGATTTTATTGATGATTGTTCAAGAAAGTATAAATTTAATCGATCTAAAGTTGTTGTAGTAGGATATTCAAATGGTGCAAATATAGCTGCCTCTATTTTATTTCACTATGAAAAAGCATTTAAAAAGGCAATATTATTTCATCCGATGGTTCCTATTAGAGATTTAGAATTAGCAGATTTACATCAAACAGAAATATTTATTGGTGCAGGACATTACGATCAAATGATGCCACAACATGAAGTTCAAGAACTTACACAGATGTTTCAAAGTGCAAATGCTATCGTAGAAGTTTTTTGGACTGACTATGGACACCAATTAAGTAAAGAAGAAGTTTTAGCAGCAAAATCATGGTACGAAGGGAATGTTATGTATGATGAAGTTTGATATATCAGAAATTGATAAAGAAGAAGCTGTAAAAAGATATGTCGAATCTATATCTCCTTTAAAATTAAAAGTTTTTCCAAAAAAAGAAAAACAAAAAGTTATTTTACTTCAATTGATTATTCAACTTTTCGATCAAAAGATGAAGTATAATGAAAGCGAAATTAATGATATTTTAAAACCAGTTTATAACGATTATGTTATTATAAGAAGATATTTAGTGGATTATAAATTTTTAGGTCGATTAGATAATGGTAAATTATATTGGGTAGAAGATAGAAAAGAGATTTAATTTAATAAAAATAAAAAAGGTTGAGAAATTCTCAACCTTTTAATTTTGGTGGTATTCGATAATGTGTGTGTTTCTCATATTGATGTGTTATAGTTATTAAAGTTTCATCATCATATTTCTTTCCAAAGAAGACCAATGATATAGGATTTAAGTCATTTAAAGCTTTTGCTGGAACAGAGATTGTAGGATTGCCATAAATAGGCGCATATGAGTTTCTCATTGTAGAAACAGCGGCATCTATTTGATGAGCTATTAACATATTCTCTAACTTTTTAGCTTTCTTCATTTGTTCTGCTTTAATGGCTTTATAATATGAATCATTTAAATCACCACTTGTTTTTTGAGCAGCTTCAAATATAGACTGACCATGAACTAAACAACGTTTGGCATGTTTATTATTAAAACTTATTAAGTCTTCTAAAGAGTTTATAGAACAAGATTCTTTTAATGAACTAAAATAATTATTGATATCATGTTTAAATTCTATGAGTAAGGTTTCTTCATTATTTAAATCGTCAAGCTCAAAATCTAGTTCAATGACTTTTGCTCCTAGAGATGTTAATAATGCTTTGGCTTCATTTAGAATATCTTGTTCCTCTTTTGAATATGTGAAATCTTTATAGATATAATTTAGGACAGCAATTTTTTTATCTTTTATAGATTTTTTTGTTGCTTCATAAAATGATGGTTTATATGATTTACAAATTTCAGTTGCTTGATCTTGTGAATCATAACCATAGATAACATCAAGTAAAAGTGCACAGTCTTCAACAGTCTTTGCCATGGGTCCTGGTGTATCTTGAAATTGAGAGATAGGAATGATACCATATCTTGATACAAAGCCAAGAGAAGGTTTGATAGAAGTAATACTGTTTTTATATGCGGGTGCCATTAAAGAACCATTTGTTTCTGTTCCAATTGATATTGGTATAAGATCAGCTGCAACACTTACAGCAGAACCTGTAGATGACCCAAGGGGATTGATTTTTTCATCATAAGGGTGTTTGACTTGACCATGCAATGAACCATATCCACTAGGCATATCATCATTACTCATAAAATATGCGAATTCTGATAGATTTGTTTTTCCAAGTAAGAGCATACCAGCATCTCTTAGTTTTTTTACTATAGTTGCATCAAATGGGGCAAGAAAATCTTTTAATGCATAACTATTTGCAGTTGTATGCATATGATCTTTTGTTTGGATATTATCTTTAATTACAATAGGAATGCCATGTAGTTTGCTTTTTTGCTTTTTTTGTTCTAATTCATCAATTATTTGATTTATATCTGGATTAATCTCAGATATGGAATTAAGATAACCATCATAAATCTTAATACGATTTAAATAGTAATTAGATATCTCATGAATTGATAGTTCTTTTGCATTGATTTTTTCAATTAATGTTTTAACAGTGTAATCTTTCATAAGGACTCCTTAATGACTGTTTTTATGATAATTTGAATAGCTTTTGTAAGAGAATCAAGATCAGTCGCATACATATCTGGTTTATCAGTTACTTGTGAAAACACATAGGGAACGTGTATAAAGCCAACAGGTATATGTATTTCTTTTTGAGATATGTAATGTAGCAAATTGAATAAAAGGTGATTACAAACAAATGTACCAGCACAATATGATAAAACAGTAGGTATGCCAGCATCCATTAAATTATCAACTATTTTTCGTATTGGAAGACTAGAAAAATATGCTGTAGGTGCAGATTCTATGATTGGATGATCTATAGGCATATTTCCAAGATTATCTTCAATGCTAGCATCTTGGATATTAATTGCAATCCTTTCGATTCTTATGGCTTTTGCTCCGCCTGCTTGACCAACTAAAATAACTGCATCAGGTTTATATTGATCTAAATAGGATAATAATTGCTGATGTGAATTTAAAAAAGAAGTCTCAATTTCTTTTTTTATGATTCGATATCCTAGGATGTTGTCTTCAATATTCTTTAGACATTCATATGAAGGATTCATAGATTCACCACCGAAAGGAGTAAACCCAGTTAATAATATAGTTTTCATATATATTTACCTCTAACTTTAGTTTATCATAATTTTAAAAATATGGTTGATTTATTTATAATAAATAGCTGATTTTATAGCCTGAATTTCGTTAAGAATTAACTCAATTTATAGAAAAAATAAAGAATATAAAAAAATGTTGAAATTATTAGTATATTTATTGACTTTTGGGACCAATAAGCGTAATATACAAAAGGTCGGAGGTATGACATATGAACAAAAAAATAATTATTATTGGTGGCGTTGCAGGTGGCGCTACGACTGCAGCACGCTTAAGAAGATTAGATGAATCCGCAGAGATCATTTTATTCGAACGTGGTGAGTTTATATCATTTGCAAACTGTGGACTTCCATATCATATTGGTAATGTAATCACATCAAGAGATAGTTTAATTGTACAAACAATAGAAGATATGCACAATAAATTTAATATAGATATAAGAAATTTTACAGAAGTTATTGATATAGATAAGAAAAATAAGAAAGTCGTTGTTAAAAACATTAATGATGGCAAATCATATGAAGAAACATATGATAAATTGGTTATTTCAACTGGTAGTCAACCAATTAAGCCACCTGTTCCTGGAATCAATGATGCAAAAAATTTATTCACATTAAGAAATATTCCAGATATGGACACGATTATAGAGTTTATTAAAGAAAATAAACCTAAAAAAGCAGTTGTTATTGGTGGTGGATTTATTGGTGTAGAAATGATGGAAAATTTACATCATTTAGGACTCAATGTTACACTAATTGAAATGGCTCCTCAAGTGATGGGGATGTTCGATTACGAAATGGCTCAAATCATTCATCAAAAGATTGTAGAAAACGGTGTTGGTTTAGTTTTAAATGATGGTGTTAAATCATTTGAACAAGAAGGTAAGAAAGTTGTATTATCAACTGGATTAACGATCATGACAGATATGATTATTTTTGCAATCGGTGTTAGACCAGATAATTTCTTAGCTAAAAAAGCTGATTTAGAATTAACAAAACGTGGATCAATTAAAGTTGATAAAAATTTATTAACTTCAGATAAAAACATTTATGCAATTGGTGATGTTATTGAGATAGAAAACATGGTGACACATGAATCAATGTCAGCTGCATTGGCTGGTCCTGCTAATAAGCAAGGTAGATTTGTTGCAAATCATATATCAGGCATGACTGAAGCATATCAAGGAACAATTGCAACATCAGCAGCAAAAATATTTGATATTACTGTTGCATCTACAGGTGTAAATGAAAGAACATTAAAACATTTAAATATGCCATATAAGGCAATACATATTCATCCAACAAATCATGCAAGTTATTATCCTGGATCATCTGTTATTTCGATGAAGGTTTTATTTAATCCTGAAACACAAGAAATCTATGGAGCACAAGCTATTGGTGGAGATGATGGTGTTGATAAACGTATTGATATTTTATCAACTGCAATATATGCAAAAATGAAGGTTACTGATTTAAAGAATCTTGATCTTGCTTATGCCCCACCATTCTCATCTGCTAAAGATCCAATTAATATGGTAGGCTTTGTTGCTGAAAATATATTAAATGGTTTAGTAGAAGTTATCACATGGCAAGATATTCAAGAACTTGCTTCTAAAGGAAGTTATATTCTTGATGTTCGTGAAGAACCAGAATATATTTTAGAATATCTTCCAGGTTCAGTAAATATCCCATTAACTCAATTAAGAGATAGATTAGATGAAATTCCTAAAGATAGACAAATATATGTATATTGTGCTGTTGGTACAAGAGGATATACTGCTACTAGAATTTTAACTCAAAAAGGATTTAACGCTAAGAACTTAGATGGTGGTTTTAAATCTTATAGTTGTGTCTTTGATCATGAAGGATCAGAAATTTGTTTCATGTTAACAGATGACCTTGGTATTCCAGTTGTTGATAAAGTTAAACAAGAAGAAGCAATACCAGTTGTCAATGATGCTAAAGTAACATTATCTATTGACGCATGTGGCTTACAATGTCCAGGTCCAATTGTCCAAGTTTATAAAGCAATGCAAGAAGTAGAAGATGGCAATATTTTAGAAGTTAAAGCAACTGATCCAGGATTTATGAGAGATATTAAATCATGGTCAGATAAAACAGGAAATACATTATTAAATGTACAAAAAGAAGATAAGATCATTACTGCACATATCCAAAAAGGAACACTTAAAAATGTTCAAAAGGGTATTGAAGTAAAAGAAACAAAAAATGGCTCAACAATCGTTGTATTCTCTCAAGATTTAGATAAAGCAATTGCAGCATTTATTATTGCAAATGGTGCTAAATCAATGGGCAAAGACGTTTCATTATTCTTTACATTCTGGGGACTTAATATTTTAAGAAAACCTAAGAGAGTTAAAGTTAAAAAATCATTCATTGAAAAAATGTTTGGAAAAATGATGCCTAGAGGAACAGAAAAACTTCCTATTTCTAATATGAATATGGGTGGCATGGGAGCAAAAATGATTAAAAGTATTATGAAGAAGAAAAATGTTGATTCTCTTCAAATTCTTATGAAAACTGCAATGGACATGGGTGTAAAAGTTACAGCATGTGCAATGAGTATGGATATCATGGGTATTAAAGAAGAAGAGTTAATTGAAGGTATTGAAATTGCTGGTGTAGCTACTTATTTAGGAGATACTGCTGATTCAAACCACAACTTATTTATATAATAAAAAGCGCTCAATAGAGCGCTTTTCTTTTTTATTAATTTAATTTTTCTGCTTTATTTTTTTATGTTTGAAATATAGAAACTTATCTAACAAAATTAATAAAACAGGTAAGAATAATAAGATATAAATGAATGAAATAAGTGTTCCTTTACCTAGTAAAAACCCTATTTCTTGGACTGAAGATATGTTTGAAAATCCACCTTCTATAAATCCTGCAGCAGCTAAAACAGATGCTGAAATCATAATGGTTATAAAACTTTTTTGATATGATTTGTCAATAGCCTCAAATGGTTCAAATGACTTCCTGTAATTCACATATCGATTGGTCATAAGAACTGCGTAATCAATAGTTGCTCCAAGCTGGATAGCCATTACAACTAAATATCCAATATAGATTGTACTTACACCCTGTAAGTATAAAACAGAGAGATTCATCCAAATTGCAGATTGTATTAATAATACTAAAATAATTGGAATGACAAACGATCTAAAAGTAATGAGTAATATGATGAATATTGCTATCATAGATGCAAATGTAATCATTAGTGTATCTGATGTAATTAAATCTTTGATATTAGCTGTCGCTTGATGCATACCAACCATATAGTAATCATCATATTGTGATGAGACTATATCTACTAATTCATCTTGAAATTGATACAAGAGTTCACTTTCTTCTCTAACAGTTGTATAAATAATAAATCGAGTGTAATTTTGCCCTATAAATTGAGCTTTAACATCATCTGGAATAAAATCTCTAGGAATACTTGGATCTACGGTTGTTACTAATGTTTGAACACTTGTAATGTTTGTATTATTTGCTAATTGGGTCGCAAGTGCAACCTCTTTTAAAACATCTCCATTTGGTATAAGTATAACGATTTGTTGGTAAGATCCAAAAGTATCAGTTATCATATTCTCATCTAGGGTTATTTGTCTATCTGGTCCAAATGATGTATTATTGCCGTAAATATAATCAGTCTTATTTGATAATACAACAGATCCAACTGTTAATACAATAAAGAGTATAAATAGTGGATATTTAAGTTTCATTAAAAAAGGAATATATTTTTTAGATGAATGAATTAAAGGTTTATGTTTTGTTTTATCAATTAGTTTATACATTAATAAGATTAATATAGGTGTTACTATAAGTGTTGTTAAATAACTTAGTAAAATACCTTTTGATAGGACAATACCAATATCAAAACCAATTGTATATTTCATAAATAGAATTGAGAGGAATCCAGCTATCGTTGTCAATGCTGAAGCTGTTATTGCAGGAAATGATCGCTTAAAAGCATTTTTAACAGCTACTGAAGGTGATTCTGTAGTTTCCCTTTCTTCATAGTACCTATGGACTAAAAATAAACCATAATCTAATGATAAGGCTAGTTGTAAAGCAAGGGCCATTGTTTTAGTTATATAGGAAACATCGGGTAAAAATATATTTGTTCCAAGATTTAAAACAACTGCGATACCTAAGCTTATGAGTAATATAACAGGTTCAATCCAAGATTTTGAAGCTATCAATAGAATCAAAATAACAATTGGAATTATTAATAATAGTATTTTTAAAACTTCTTGGTCTGCAATGACTCTATTTTCTATATTTTTAATTGCTTCGCCTCTAAATGCATATTCATAATCAGAAGCTACACTTCGTATATGATCGATAACATCTTCTATAACAACATCATAATTATTGAGATCTATAGAAATTTGCAGAAGAGCACTATTATCTACATAAAAATTTGATAGAACAGCGTCATCTATAAAAGCTATAGGAACTAATGTTAAGTCTACATAGTCATCAAGCCAAATAACTTTTTCAACATGCTCTATATTTAGTATTTGTGATTTAATGATAAGAACTTGATCAACACTTATATCATTAACTTGCATTTCAACATAGCTATGAATACCAAATTCATCTTCTAAAACATTTAGTCCTTGAATTGTAGATGAGTCTTTAGGAAGGTACTTTGTTAAATCATAATTTGTCTTAACCTGTGGTATAAGAAAAGCACTAACAAGTGAAATAACACCTATAAAAATTAATATATATATTCTTTTTTTCATTACTTTTAAGCCTCCCAATAGCAATTTTAAATGAATATTTGAAATACCTATTTTAATTATACCTATTTTATGGTATAAATAAGATATGAAACTATGTTTAAAATCATATTTGAAATCTAATTTAAAGAGGTAATAATAATGAAAAATCAAGATATTAAAAGAAAAATTATAGATCATACTAAGATACTTATGCAAACAAACACACATATTACGATAAAAGATATAGCAGAAGCTTGTTACATGAATATTGCAGCTGTTAATTATCATTTTGGGAGTAAAGAAAAATTACTATTAACTGTAATGGATGAAGTGGTTGAGACTTTAAAAGTAGATATTATTAAACTTATTAATGAGAACGACATGGAAATAGAACCATTTTTAGAAAAAATAGTTACTTATGTTTATAACTTTGCGATTGAAAATATAGGTGTGCTAAATTACTTGTTTTTAACAAAGGAACTTCAATCAGAATCTTCTAATGCACTTGTTAAGACATTCTTTACAGAAAATGAGTTTACTCAAATGGTTTATAAAAATTTAAAATCATCATTTACGACAGAAAACACAAAAGAATTAACTGCACGTTATATGATATTATTTTCTTCATTTAGTATTCCATTATTTATACAAATTTCTGAGATAAATAACAAAGATCATTCACCAATTGAAACTTTTAAAGACCCAGAATTTAGAAGATTTTATGTAAAACAATTAGTTAAGATGGTTGAGCATACATGAAAATAGTTGAACTTCAAAAAGAAACCTACAAAGGCTATGAAATTGAGGTTTCATATATGACAAAAGCATATCATCAGATTAAAATCAAAAAATCAAAAAATATTAATTTAACGATAAAACGAAAAAAAACATTTAAAAAACAACAAAAATCCTTTACAATGAATTTATTTGAAGATCATATTGAACAACCCAGAGTTTTTGGAGTTTTTGAGAGAAGAAAATTAATCGCAGTTATTGAAGGCTCAATTGAATCATGGCATAATGTTTATCGTGTCTGGAATCTCTATGTTTCAAAAAGACATCGTAAAGAAGGCTTTGGCACAGCACTATTTGAGCATATAGAGCATATTGCACGTTCAATGGATGCAAGAGCACTAATTTTAGAAGTCCAATCCTGTAATGATCCAGCAATTATGTTTTATGAAAAACAAGGATTGCATTTTGTAGGTTTAAATACACTAGCTTATACAAATGAGGATATACAAAGAAAAGAAGTAAGATTAGAATATGGTAAAAGATTATAAAAAAAAATAGAAAATCTTTAAGATTTTCTATTTTACTTTTAATGTGACACATTTAAGATACAATGATTCATCGGATCCTAATAAAGCTGGATGGTCCTTTGATTGAATTCTAAAATCAATCATTTGAGTAATTCTTTTTGCATCATGTGATGCATCAGCAAGCATTTCAATAAACAATGTTTGATCCATATAATGTGAACATGAACATGAAACTAAATATCCCTCAGGTTCAATAATTTTTAAAGCTTGTAAATTGATATCTTTATATCCTTTATAGGCTTTTTTAATATCATTGCGTTTTTTTGCAAAAGCAGGTGGATCAAGAATAACGACATCAAATGTTTTGTTTTCTTCATGATAAGCTCTTAATTGGTCAAATACATTTGCTTTATAGGCTTTAACTTGTGATAAATTATTTAATTTAGCGTTTTTTTCTATTTGACTTACAGCATGTTCAGAGATATCAAGACAAGTAACTTCCTTTGCATGGTGATATGCAGCATGTAAACCAAATCCACCGATATGAGAAAAACAATCTAGGACGGTTTTACCAGAAACATATGGTTTTAAAGCATTGTGATTTTCTTGTTGATCTAAAAATGTACCAGTTTTTTGCCCATTAATGATATCAATTTCCATTAACAATTCATTTTCTTTAATGATAATTTGTTCTGGAACTTCACCGTATACAACACCTTTAAATAGTTCAAGACCTTCTTTTTTTCTAACAGATACATCACTACGTTCAAATATCCCTTTTGGATTAAATAATTCAACTAAAATATTAATAAACATATCTTTTCTTAAATCTATACCTAGTGATAAGATTTGAATGGATAAATATGCATCATATTTATCTACAATGAATCCAGGTATACCATCGGATTCACCAAATAAAACACGATAACTATTTTTAAATCCTAAATCTAATCTAGATTGATTTGAAAGTTTTATTTTTTGTTTAAAAAATTCTTCATCAATAACTTCATCAATATCACGTGATAATATACGAACAAATATTTTAGAAGTAGTATTTAAAAAGCCTTTACCTATAAACTCGTTATTATAAGCATAAACATAAGCGATTTCGCCACTTTTGATAATACCTTCTATATGGTCAATTTCATTACCATATACCCAAGGATGACCTTGCCTAATTCTTATATCTTCTTTTGGTTGTAAAAATATTTTACAAAAATCCATTATTTTTTTCCTTCAATTCTTCTTTTGGCATATAAATCTAAAATATAGTTTTGGAAATCAATATTATAATCATCATTTATTAAATTAATAAATTTCTTAGTTTTAGTTTCGTTGCCTTCAAACTCGAGTATATTAAAACATTTAGTTAAAGATTCTTCAAACTTTTTTTGATCTCCTAATTTATAATAGGCTAAGGATTTATAGTAATAAAGATAATCCATGATATAAAAAGAAATTAGAGATTTATTTCTGTTTATCGCTAAATTACAAAATTTAATAACTTGATCATAAGATTCTAGAATACCTGAATTTTTTGCAAGTCGTGCAAGAATTAAGGTTAAAACTTTTTCATTCCCACCACTAACGATGACTCTGGAATCATTTAAATATTCAGTTATTTTTTCAATGATTTTAGTTTGATCTTCGGTAGGAAGTACATCAATTAAGAATGTAAGAATTAGTAGCTCCATTGTGTTTAAGACACCTTGCTCTAAAACAAAAGGATAATTAACTAGTTCTTTACTCATTTGTCTCATTTGTTCTACAGAAATTTTTCGACTGTAATAGTTATTAAGCATGATACTATGTTTATAAAGTAAAACGTTAGTTGGTTCAATAATGTGATCAATGGATATTGTTTTAGCTAATTCTGAAAATTTTTTATGATCATAATTTACAGCTAAATTGTAAAGATTATTCATTTTACTTGTTTCTTCAATTTTAGCGACTTCAAATTCTCTTAAAATAGTATCAGTTTTCATACCTAATCTTGTCGTAAGCTGAGAGATAACACTAAAAGGAATATCGGATTCACCTTTCAGGTATCTTCGATATTGCCTAATTGAAACAATTTCATGTAAAAATGTTTCTTGAGAAATATGGCGAGCAATTCTTAATCGCTCAATGTAGATGCAAAGTGTGTTAGATTTCATAAAAAAAGTCACCTTTTTTCCAAATCGGACATATACGCCCTGTTCAATGTGTCATTTTTAGCATAAAATAAAAGAAAACGGAGGTTTCACTATGAAAAAATTAGTAAAAGTTACATTAATTATTGTTGTTTTGGTTATGGGTTTAGCATTTGGTCTTTCTATGAGTAATAATTCACAAAAAGATATTTCACTTGATTTTGAAAATTCTGGACAACCTGAATGGTACGAAGTTGTAGAACTTAGAGCAAGCAAAAGAAATTTTGATTCAGTTCAAGGATTTAAAAACTCTGGTTTACCAGAAACAATAGAAGTTCAAAGTCTTTAATATAATCTCTCTCTAGTATTATATCATAATTTTAACTAAAAAATAGGCTTCATTGTGCTATATTTACAAACAATGTAATGCAAAAAGACGACAAGGAGCGTAAAAGATGATATTTGGAGTTATCATGATATCTATAACAATTATACTAACCTTCTATATCTTTTTTAGTGCTGCCAAATGTAGAATTCAGTTAATACACCATCAATACAGTGAAAGTGAAGATTTACATAAGACCGTAACATTGTTTCTATCTAAAACAACTATTGTTCTAGCTTTGTCATGGTGGATTAGTTTAATTTTAAACTCATTTATGAAAACTCAATTAACTTTATTTGAGCCTAATCCTTTTGTTAGAGAAACTTTATTTGTCATCATTGGGATTATATGTATCTTAGTTTTATTATTGTTTAGAAATACAATCTACAAGAAATATTTAGATGATAATATAGAAAAAGTTATATATATAGAATATTCATTGAGCTTTATTTCTGGAATTCTTTATGCAATTATGTTTACTTATACCATTGAAACTATTTTATACATACTTTAATTACACAGAGGTGCTTATGAAAAACATAGAAATTATAAAAGATATAAATATATTTATAGCAAATATAGGCATGGATATAAAAAATTGGATTCAAGTCTTATTTGAAAATCATTTATTAAAAGTTGAATACATAAAGTTGCTAGAAATGGGAGCTTTTATTGGATGTCTATTATTTATCAGTCTTATTTTTATTATTGAGTCTAATAAAATTAAGAGAACTGAGTTTCTCGGGAAAAACACTTCATCTTATTTAGAAATTGGACTTATACTAGGAACTTTAACTACATTGATTTTAATGTTTATTAATTCGAGTACTTTTAATGTATCAATCATATTTATTATATATTTATTCTTTGCATACACAATAAACAAAATTAGGATTCACTTTTTTGAAAAAACTGGACCAAAAACCAAATACCAAAAACAAATTATATAAAATATACTAAAGATGGAATTGTTATTTCATCTTTTTGCTTATTCATTGAGATTTTGTCTGTTTAGTTGTATCATGAAATCAAGGAGATGATATCATGACACTAACAAATCTTATTAAAACGAGAGTCAGTCAAAAAACTTATTTAGATCAAGAAGTTCAAAGATCATTAATAGAAGAATTATTAGATACAAGTCTTTATGTGCCAAATCATAAAATGAGAGAACCGTGGAGATTTATTATCATTGATGGTAAACAAAAAGAAGTATTAAAAACAAGATATTTAGAGCAACTACCTAAAGATCATGTAGAAGATATTGAGAAGCAAATAGATAAAATATTTAAAGCTCCAACAATAATTGCATTTTTAATGCCTTTATCTCTAGATTATGATGATGAGATTGAAGACTTACAAGCCAATGCAATGCTTATTCAAAACTTTTTATTGCTTGCAAATGAAAAAGGATTATCAACGCACTTAAAAACACCACTTTTTATTAAAACAGATTTATTTAAATCTATATTAGGTGTTAATCCAAGAGAAATTGTTTCTGCACTTGTAATGGTAGGATATGCAGATAAAAATAGTGCAGCTAAGAGAAGAACACCAGCTGCAGAATTATTAAGTTATTATAAATAATTAAAAAAGAAATAATCTATAAAAAAACTGATGTCTTATTGAGCATCAGTTTTTTTTATTTTATACTTTATATTTTCTTGTAGCCTCTATAGCAACTTTCCAACCCTTGATGTTTTGTTCTCTTTTTGCTTCTGTCATTTTAGGTTCAAATACTCTATCTAGTTGCCATGATGATTCAATTTCATGCAATGATTTCCACATGCCTACTGCAAGACCTGCTAAATATGCAGCACCTAAAGCAGTAGTTTCAGTTATTTTTGGTCTATAAACATCTATATTAAGAATATCTGATTGGAATTGCATCAAGAAGTTATTAACAATCGCTCCACCATCTACTTTAAATGATTTAATAGGAAGTTTCGCATCTTTTTGCATAGCTGTTAAAACATCTAAAGTTTGATAACAAATAGATTCTAACACAGCTCTAGCAAAATGATTTTTTGTTGTACCGCGAGTCAAGCCAAACATTGCACCTTTTGCTTCTGGATCCCAATATGGTGTTCCTAGTCCTACAAAAGCAGGGACTATATATACACCTTCATTTTCATCAAGTGCAGTAGATAAACTTTCTGTTTCTTTAGCATCCTCAATAAGTTCAATACCATCTCTTAGCCATTGAACAGCAGAACCAGCAACAAATACAGAACCTTCAAGTGCATAGTTCACTTTGTTATCAAGACCCCATGCAATAGTAGTAAGTAAACCATTTTTTGAAAATACTGGTTTTTCTCCTGTGTTCATAAGCATGAAACAACCTGTTCCATATGTGTTTTTTACCATACCATCTTCAAAACAAGTTTGTCCAAATAGAGCTGCTTGTTGATCACCAGCAATACCACTAATAGGTGTTTTTTCTCCAAAGAAATGATAAGGAACAGTATATCCATATATCTCAGAAGAAGGTCTAACTTCAGGTAACATGTCCATAGGAATATCTAATAGATCACATAACTCTTTATCCCAGCAAAGATCATTAATATTATAAAGCATTGTGCGTGAAGCGTTCGTGTAATCTGTTTTATGAACACCACCTGTTAACTTATATAATATCCATGAATCAATCGTTCCAAAAAGTAATTCTTTATTCTTAGCTCTTGCTTTACCATTTTCAATATGTTCAAGAATCCATTTGATTTTTGTTCCAGAAAAATAAGGGTCAATAATCAATCCAGTTTTTCCTTTAACAAGTGGTTCATAACCTTTTTCAATAAGGTCATGACATATATCATGGGTTTGTCTAGATTGCCAGACAATCGCATGATAAACGGGTTGTCCAGTTTCTTTATCCCAGACAACTGTAGTTTCTCTTTGATTGGTTATACCAATCGCATTAATATCTGCAGCCTTTAGATTTGCATCAATTAAAACTCTAGCCATAACAGTTAAAACACTTACCCAAATTTCATTTGCATTTTGTTCAACCCACCCCGGATGCGGATAAATCTGAGTGATTTCTTCAGAAGCACTAGCAATAATTTGACTGTTCTTATCAAAGATAATAGCTCGAGTAGATGTCGTACCTTGATCAATTGAAAGTATATAGTCTTTCATAATTATATCTCCTTTATATATGGATTTGTTTTGTTGCAACAATATCAACTTCAGTATCACAAATGTGTTTAATGATTACATCACCTATTTTAACATCTTTTTCCAAAATAATGCCATTAAGTTTTTTTAGAGCATCAAAGATGAGTTCTTTTTCTAATGGCTTATTTGTTTTAACAGAAACTCTTGGGTATGTAGTAGATGTTGTTTTAACTGTGGTTGTTAAAATGCGTTTCGGATGAGTCATTTCTTCAATCGCATAGGCTACGCCGCGTTTACATTTGTTGCCAGTAACATTTAAATCTTTATCAATTGTTACATGACATCCAATCGGACACATAATGCAAATTAACTCTTTATTTTCCATTATGACATCTCCTTTACATGAATATATAAATCATCTTTAGATATAAAATCTGAAGGTGAAAGTTTTATTTTTTGCATCTCAGCAGGAACAATATATTTTGCTTTTACTTCTTTAATAATTTTTCCGTTTTGTTCAACTACAAAAGTAGCCTTTTCAATTTTTTTAGAAGTTCTAAAAGATAGATCAACGTCTTGACTTAAGTTATTAAAATCAATACTTTGAGGAACTATGTATCTTATAAGTTGATCAAAATCAACTACTTTCTTACATGCTTTATCTTTTTTAGCATCAAGGATATACTTTTTAGCAGAACGTCCTGCTTTTTGACTTTCAATGGTTACATCATCAACTAAATCATGTACATGAAGAGCATTACCACATACAAAGAGTCCTTCAATGGATGTCTCTAATGCTTGATTGACATAAGCACTTTTTGTTAAAGGATCAATATCAATAGCAATTGATTCAAATAACTTAACATCAGGGATTAGACCGACTGAGAGAAGTAGCGTATCTACTTTAAATGTTTTTTGTGTTCCTTCTATAAAATTGTAGTCTTTATCAACTTCTTGGATAGTAATAGCTTCAAGACTTTCTTTTCCAACGACATCAGTCACAGTATGAGAAAGATATAGAGGAATATCAAAGTCATTTAAGCACTGTACAACATTACGTGTTAATCCATTTGAAAAAGGCATTAATTCAGCAACTCCTAAAACATGAGCACCTTCTAAGGTCATACGTCTTGCCATTATCAATCCAATATCTCCGCTGCCTAGAATAAAAATTTCTTTTCCAACTAAGTAACCATCCATATTTAAATAGCGCTGAGCTGAACCTGCTGTCATGATTCCCTTAGGTCTATCTCCTGGAATTGATATTTGACCACGAGATCTTTCATAACAACCACTTGTTAGAATAATTGTTTTTGATTTAATTTCAAACTCACCATGTTCTATGTTAGATACAGTTAAAGTGAATATGTCCTCTTTTTTGATATCAACAACTGTTGTATCTAAAATATATTCGATGTTCTTTTTGATGACACTGTCGATAAGTTTTTGAGCATATTCAGGACCTGTTAATTCTTCTTTGAACACATGAAGTCCAAAACCATTGTGAATACATTGATTGAGAATGCCACCAAATATTTGATCTCTCTCGATAATTAAAAGTTTTATATTTGGATCATAAGCTTCTAAAGCAGCAGATAGACCAGCAGCTCCACCACCAACAATTGTTATATCATAGATATCTTTCATGATGACACCTTCGTTTCTTTATATAAGATTGGCGTATTTTTTTGGTCATAATCTACTTGAGTTAAATCTTTATTGGTTTCTCTAGCAATAATTTTAACAATTAATGACTCACAATATCCACCTTGACAAATACCACTACCTGCACGTGCTCTTTTCTTAATGCCCTTTATGGTATCACTACCAAGCGGTCCATGGATTGCATCTATAATTTCTTGTTCAGTAATATGTTCACATTTACAAATAATTCTTCCATACAATGGATTTTCTTTTTGTTTTTTAATTTTTTCTTCTTTTGTTAGATGATTAAAAACTATCTTTTTCGCTATAGTAGGTGTAAATGAATCTTTAATAGGTAATTTTATTTTAATAATTTCATCGACTAGATATTTAGCAATTGCAGGAGCTGCAGTGATCCCCGGAGAATCAATACCTGCAACATGATAAAAGCCTTTGTGAGAAGTAGATTCTTTAATATAAAAATCTTTATAAGTAGAAGTTGCTCTAACTCCAGCAAAGGATCTAATAATCAATTCAAAAGGAATGTTTTTAGCAAGAGCTGTGACATGTTGCTTGATATAGGTTAATCCAGTTTTTGATGTTGATATTGAACCCTTGTCATCAACTAATTCACTTGTTGGCCCTAAAAGTATATTGCCATGTACTTGAGGTGTGACTAATACACCTTTCCCTTTTTTAGAAGGTAAAGGATATAGGACATGGTTGATAAACCCTCTAACACTTTTATCTAAAACAAAGTATTCACCTTTTCTTGGTGTGATTTTAAAAGGTGCATCGTCTTCAATCATATCTTTGATATCATCAGAATAAACACCAGCAGCATTAATGATAGCTTTAGATTCATAGATTTGATCGTTTTGATCTTTAAGAATATATATGTCATTTTTATGATCTATAGATATAATTTCACTATTTCGAATAAGTTCAACGCCATTGTTAATCGCATTTTCTAATGCAAAAAATGCAACTTCCCAAGGAAAACAAACTTTTGTTGTAGGCAAAGATAAGACTTTAGTGATATCATCGCTTAAATTAGGTTCACTTAGCTGTGCTTGACTTAGATTAAGAAATTCCATGTCATTAACTTTATTTAATTTTGCATTTTCATATAAATCATTTAATATATCTTCTTCATCCTTATCATGTGCGCACACGTATGCGCCTGTTTTTAATAAAGAAATGTGAAGATCTTTTTCTAAATCATCATAAAGTTTGTTGCCAAGAACTGATAATTTAGCTTTTAAAGTTCCATATTGTGGATCATGTCCTGAGTGGACAATTGCGCTATTAGCTCTAGTTTGAACATTAGCAACATCATTTTCTTTTTCAAGCACTAGAACATTTAAGTCATATTTGCTTAATTCTCTAGCAATTAATGAACCAATGATACCGGCACCTATTATTGTGTAATCATACATATGTAAAGCCTCCTATTAAATCAAAAAAGAGCAAAAAAACGATTTAAAATCAATTTTTTACTCTCTCTTAGTCTCTTTTTTTATATTAACTTGTTAAATCCATAAATCAGGATTCGAGGTTGTTACTGATATTGCACCTGATTTGATGCAATGATTGATTTCTGCTTTTGATCCAATTAAACCACCCATAAGAATTTGAGCAGAAGTTTCTTGAGTTACATATTCTATAACATTTGTGCAAGAAGATGGAAGTATTTCAATATACTGAGGTTCTATCTTTCTAGCAAGGGATATAGATTGTCCCAAAGCAGTTGAATCTTTAATGAAAAATCTAAATATACCAATGACTTTTCTTTTCTTGCAAACTTCAATGACTTTAGGTTTGCTCGAAATGATACCATCAACATTAAGATTTTGTATAAGAAATATTGCACCATACTCATCACTACTCAACCCTTTAATAAGTTCAGAGTGTATAAGCACTTTTTTATGACTATCTTTCATAACTTGAATAAGTTCTGGTAATTGAGCCAATTGAAAGTTCATCAATATACCATATTCATAATCTGAAGCTATGAATTTTTTAAGTGCCTGATGGTTACTAATTGCAGGTAGAATTTTTTGATTTATACTCATAAATGCCTCTCCTTAAAAAAATAACGCAAAGTCAAAAAAATAGATATCTATTTATAACTTTGCTCTCATCTCTTTTTTCTCTTAACTTGTAATTTAATTATAGACTTATTTATTAAAATAGTCAAGTTAAGAAAATAAATAAAAAAATACTTTTTTGTTGACAAATCAACAAAAATGGTGATAATATAAAGTATGCACACATAGAAGAGGTGAATTATGTTAAAAATATTTAGATTTTTTAGATGGTATCATTGGGTCTTTACACTACTAATTTTTGTATTTATTTACTTACAAGTACAATTTGATTTAAAATTAATAGACTACATGGGGAATATCATAAGAATCATAGGTAATGCTAGTTCGACTGGTACAAGTCAGACACCCGCTATCATAGATGAAGGGTTAATGATGTTATTAGTCACATTTGGAAGTATTACTATGACGATCATCGCAAGTTTTTTTGCAGCTAGAGTTGGTACTAAAGTAGCAAACATTATGAGAAAGAGTCTATTTTCTCATGTTCAAGGATTTTCATTAGAAGAAGTTAACAAATTTTCAACTGCTTCATTGATAACTAGAACAACAAATGATGTTCAGCAAGTTCAAATGGCATTAATTATCATGCTTAGAATGCTTGTTAGAGCACCTATTATGGCAGTAGCAGCAATTTTAAAAGTTACTGATTTAAATTTGACAATGTCTTTGGTAGTCGTTTTTGGAATAGTAGCAATTATTGTAATGATTGGTACAATATTTTATTTTGTAGGACCTAAATTCAGTTTATTACAAAAGCGTACTGATGATTTAAATGAAGTCACAAGAGAAACACTAACAGGGATTAGAGTCATTCGTTCTCACCATGCAGAAACCATTCAAGAAAATAAATTTGAAGGTGTAAATGAAAAATTAACTAAAACTCATATCTTTGTAAACACCGCAATGAGCTTTTTAAATCCAGGGATGACAATTGTCTTTAATGGACTTAATTTATCACTTATTGTTGTTGGAGCTGTCTTAATAAGCACAAACAGTTTAGGAGCAACACCAATTGAAGGACTTGCAATTCAATTACAATTTATATCTTATGGCATGATGATTATGATGAGTTTCATGATGTTAATTATGATGTTTATATTCCTTCCAAGAGCTTGGGTATCAGCTAATCGTATTATGGAAGTTATCAATACACCATTTAAGATCAATGATGCTAAGGCAAATAATATTGATCCACGAGGAGTTAGCGTGGAATTTAAAAATGTTTGTTTTAAATATCCTGATGCTGATGAATGTGTGATAAGAAATATTAGTTTTAAAGGTACAAAAGGCCAAACCCTAGCATTCATTGGATCTACTGGTTCTGGTAAATCAACAATCATCCAATTGCTTTTACGTTTTTATGATGTAACTGAGGGTGAAATACTAGTCAATTCTAAAAACATTCAAGAATATCCTTTAGAAGAATTGTACAAACTCATGGGATATGTACCTCAAAAAGGTATATTATTTAGTGGGGATATTTTATCAAATATGCGCATTGCTAATCCAGATGCAACTGAAGAAGAAATACTAAAGGCTTTAGAAATTGCTCAAATCAAAGATTATGCATTATCATCTGATGAAGGATTAGCTAAAGAAATAGATCAAGGTGGAAAAAATGTTTCTGGTGGGCAAAAACAAAGATTATCAATTGCTAGAGCATTAGTTAAAAATGCACCTATTTATATATTTGATGATTCATTTAGTGCGCTTGACTATAGAACAGATAAAACACTACGTAAGGCACTTAAAACAGAAGTTAAAGATGCACTTAATATTATTGTGGGACAACGCATAGGAACGATTATGGATGCAGATCAAATCATTGTTTTAGATAAAGGTGATATGGTTTGTAAAGGTACACATAAGGACTTATTAGAAACATGTCCAACATATCAAGAAACTGCATATGCACAACTTTCAAAGGAGGAACTTGCTAATGGCTAAAGAAAAATCACAACCACGACCAATGCATGGACCTGGTTCACAAAGAGTCGTGCAAAAACCAAAATCAATGAAAAAAGCTTTTAAAACATTGATGAGATATTTAAGTCCACATAAATATGTATTTTTAGTAGTTATTGTATTTGCATCACTTTCTGCAGTATTTAACATATTAGGACCTAGATATTTAGGGAAAATAACCAATGAAGTTCAAATTGGTATATTTACAAATTCACCAATTAATTTTGATAGAATTTATCAAATTATGTGGTTGCTAATTGCACTATATATAATTAGTTATATATTTAATGTTTTACAAGGTATTATTATTACAAGATTGACTCAAAAACTTACTAAACAAATGAGAACAGATTTATTTAGAAAAATGGAACGCATTCCTTTGAAGTATTTTGATAAGAATGCACATGGAGACACTTTAAGTAGAATGACTAATGATATCGACTTAATTGGTCAAGCGCTAAATTCTTCTGTGACTCAATTTTTCACATCAATCACACTTTTAATTGGTGTATTGGTTATGATGTTTATCATCAGCTGGCAATTAGCATTAATCGCTATAGTTTCACTACCGTTATCAGGTGTGATCTTACGTTTCATTATGAAAAAGTCACAGAAATTTTTTGTGAAACAACAAAAAACACTGGGTGCTTTAAATGGTCATATAGAAGAAGCTTATACTGGACAACAAATTTTAAAGGCTTATCAAGCTGAAGCTAAATTTTTAAATGTATTTGAACAACACAATGATGACTTATATGAAACTTCTTGGAAGAGTCAGTTTATTTCAGGATTGATGTTTCCAATTATGAATTTTGTTGGGAATTTAAGTTATTTATTTGTTGCTGTAATTGGTGGTATTCTTGCTGTTGGTGGCGGTTTATTAATTGGGGATATACAAAGTATGCTTCAATATGTAAGACAGTTTAATCAACCTTTAGGCACGATTGCTCAAAGTTTAACACAAGTACAATCTGCACTAGCTGCAACTGAACGTGTTTTTGAATTTTTAAATGAAGAAGAAATGGAAGTAGAAGAAGAAACTAAATTTATCGAATCTGTTAAGGGCTCTGTTGAATTCAAACACGTTAAATTCGGATATGATGAAGACAAAGAAATTATTCATGATTTCAGTTTAGTTGTAAAACCTGGACAAAAGGTCGCTATTGTAGGGCCAACAGGAGCAGGTAAAACGACTTTAGTTAATCTATTGATGAGATTTTATGAAATTAATTCAGGTGATATATTAGTTGATGGTATTTCCACTAGAAGAATGTCAAGAAACGAGGTTCATAAATTATTTGGAATGGTTTTACAAGATACTTGGCTATTCCATGGAACCATTAAAGAGAATTTAAAATATGGTCACTTAGAAGCTACAGATGAAGAAATTATAAAAGCAGCAAAAACTGCGAATGTTCACCATTTTATTAAATCATTGTCTCATGGATATGATCATGAACTGGGTGAAAATAGTTCAATTTCACAAGGTCAACAACAATTGCTTACCATTGCTAGAGCTATGGTAACAGATGCTCCAATGCTTATTTTAGATGAAGCGACTTCAAGTGTGGATGTGCGTACAGAAATGCTCATACAAGAAGCTATGGATTCATTGATGAAAGATAGAACCACATTTGTTATTGCGCATCGATTATCTACGATTAAGAATGCAGATATTATCCTTGTATTAAATGAAGGTAATGTCGTTGAAACAGGAACACATCAAGCACTTCTAGATCAAAAAGGATTCTATGCTGATTTATACAATAGTCAGTTTGAACTATAGGTGATATGATGGACAATTCAATTTCAATGTTACCAAATTTACTTCATACGTTGCGTAAAAAAATGATGGAAGATTATACTAAATTACTTGATTCTTATGGACTTACACAAGCACATGTACCCTATCTTATGGTTTTATGCCATCATAAAGATGGACTTGCACAAAAAGATATGATAGATATCATTCATTTAGATAAAGCACATGCATCTAGAGCACTTAAAGAATTAGTGATAAAAGAAATTGTGATTAAGGAAGATAAAAATACGTATAAGAATAAATATTTTTTATCTGATAAAGGTCTTGAATTAACAAAAAAAATGAAACTGCTTAATCAAAGTAGTCATGAAGAAGTCTTTTCAATTTTAACTGATGAAGAAAGAAAACAATTGGAAAATATCGTTAAAAAATTGACAGATCATCTCATGGAAAAATAGAAGAATTGTAGGAACACAAATTGTGTTCCTATTTTTTTTATCCTATTAAGGTTAGTTTAAGGTTAGCGAGGTAAACTATATATATGATTTACATGGTTTAAAATAAATACTTATAAAAATGAAATGAGGAACTTAAAATATGAAAAAAATATTTTTTATAATGCTTTTAGCTACACTTGTTTTTATGTTGGTTAGTTGCACTTCAAATGACGATTTAGAATTAGATGATTTGCCTTCTGATAATGATTCATCAGTAAGTGTTATCGGACAAGAAGATCAAATGGTCAGTGAAGTTATTTATCCACATGATGAGGTTGTAGAAGTTAATATTGATATTGATGAATCAGTATATTCTCAATTGGTTTTATCTGCTATGGAGGAAACATATTATGTTTGTAATATTACGTATAATGGATATACTTTAAATGATGTAGCAATAAGAACTAAAGGAAATTCAAGTTTAAGAGATGTCATACAAGCAGGTGGAGACCGATTTAGTTATAATATTGACTTGAATTATTATCAAGATCAAGATTTATTTGGAATTGATAAAATCATACTTAATAACCTTTATAGTGATCCAACCATGATGGTAGAATATTTGACATATGAAGCATTAGCTTCTTTAGATACTGTTTCTTCTAGAACTACATTTGTAGCACTAAGTATCAATAATGAATACTATGGCCTATATTTATCAGTAGAACAAGTAGGTAATGAATTTTTAGATCAAAATTTTGGTAATAGTGATGATGCTCTTTATAAACCAGATAGTGGATTAGGAGTTAATCTAAATTATGTTAGCGATACAACAGCTTATACAGGACTAATCGATAAAAATAATGAAGATTCAGATAATGAAGATATCATTAATTTAATGAAAACTATAGCCTCTGGTGAGCCATTAGATGATGTATTTGATGTTTCTAGCTATCTTAAATATTTAGCAGTATCAACATATACAGTTAATCTAGATTCATATCAAGGTGGTATATATCATAATTACTATCTATACTTAAATCAAGGTGTTTTTGAATGGGTTGCATGGGATTTAAATATGGCTTTTAATGGATTTCTAATGATGCCATTAACAGATAGTCAAGCTGTATCATTTTTAATTGATGAACCTGTTGTTGGAGCGCTAAGCAATAGCGCATTAAATGATGCTATTTTGTCTCAAGAAAGCTATTTAGAAGAATATCACACATATATGCAAACGTTACTTGATACATACTTTAAAGCTGATTCATTTGAAGAAAGAGTTCTTGAAGTCAAAGATATGATTGATAGTTATGTCGAAACAGATTTAAATAGTTTTTACACATATGAAGCATTTGAAAATGCTTGTTCAACTTCTACAGAAAATGCATATAGTATTATAGAATTTGTTGAAAAGAGAAGCCAAAACGTTCAAGCTCAATTGTTAGGAACTATTCCAAGTACAAATAATGGCCAAGGCAATATCATTGATGGAGGAAATACACGTCCACCATTTGTCCCTGGAAGACCTTAAGATATATTAAATATTTATAAAAAAAGCGTGCATTCAATATAAAAATTGAGTGCATGCTTTTTATGTGAAGACTATGAATAAGTTAAATCTAAAATAGAAGTACTATCAATTTTTTCATAGGTAGATAAAATAATTTGTTTATGAATAAAATCAAGTCTTTTAATTTTCCCATAACTGGTTTTCGTATAGCCATCATGATAGTATTCAACGATGATTTCTATTTGATGGTGATAAACAAAATTTAATGTACGGTTAAGTTCTTCAAATTGATCTTCGCTTAAAAGGGGTTTATCCTTTTTACCGAGTTTATAGCGTAGTTCACTTAAAAGTCCTTGATATCCTACTAAAGCATCAAATGGTGCCCATTTGATAATGCCACGATCAACATAGTTATGCATGGTGACCTCCAATCATTTTGTTTCTAGCTTTTGTTGTAGAAGCTTTAAGTTCACTAGAAGCACGATTGATTTTGTTTCTTCCATATTTATATTTCATTTCATCCATTGCTTGAAATAGATTTTGTTCTTTGATGATCAAATCGGGGTTTTCAAATAGCGAAAATTGATAAACATGAGATTCTTTTAAATTGGTTAGACTTACATGAACACGTCTAATGGGTTCATCTTGGTAATATTTATTAAAAATAGATAGACAAGTCTCATAGATGATGTGTGTGGAAGAAGTCGGCTGTTCTAAAGACATCTGTCTTGAAAAACCGCCACCGACATCTTTACTATAAGAAATGCCTAGATGAATCGTTTTAGCAACTTTTTTTGATAATCTAAGTCGTCTTGAAACATCATCAATCATTTCTAAGATGATTTGAAAGATATCAGGGACATAATAATCAGAGAAAAGTGTTTGTCCAACACCATAACTTTTATGTTTTGATCGGATGTTATGTTTATGTTGGATCATACTCATATCAATGCCATGTGTGTGATAATATAACTCTTCACCTAAAATACCGAACTGTCTTTTTAATTCTTTTGGGTTATATTGAGCAATGTCACCTATTTTGATCAAACCAAGGCGATTTAGATTTTTTTCCATGCGATAGCCAATACCCCACATTTCGCTTAATGGTTCAACTGGCCATAATTTTTCTTCAATACTCTCATAGGTCCATTTTGCAATAAAATCAGGTGCCTTTTTGGATTCAATATCTAGTGCTAACTTAGAAATTAACATGTTTGGACCAATGCCAACAGTAGCAAATAGTTTGGTTTCTTCATAAATTTTTGCAAGTATTTTCTTTGCGAGTTGGACATCAGTCATTTTATAATATGCCAAATATTCAGTGACATCTAAAAAAGCTTCATCAATAGAATAGACATATAAATCATCTTCAGAAATAAACTTTAAATAGACCTCTATAATCTTTGCTGAATACTCTAAATAAAGGTGCATGCGTGGCTTTGCAACAATGATGCCTAAGTCTGTAGGCAGTTCGTAAAAACGTAAGCGACTGGGTATGCCAAGCGTCTTAAGATAAGGAGATACAGCGAGGACGATAGATCCTCCGCCACGTCCTGCATCTGCAACTACTAATGGCGTTTTAAAGGGGTCAAGTCCTCTTACAGCACACTCAACAGAAGCATAAAAACTTTTAAGATCAATGCATAAAATGTTTCGATGTAGTTTATATGATTCCATGTAGTCCACCTACCTTTTGCATTTATTATATCAATTATTTTGTTAAATAAAAGACCAAAATGTAATGTTGGTAGATGAAAGTGTTATCAGTAAATTCTTACATTTGTTTACATTATAAACAAGGCTAAAATTATAAAAAAAACACAAGTTTTAACTTGTGTTTATAAGTATAATTCAGGTTTAGGATAAACTTTTCCTTTTAAATCTACTTCAATTTTTTCAATGACTATATCATCATAAGGTCTATCTTTAACATCTCTTGGTTGATTAACAATTAAATCAACAACTTCTATACCAGAAGTTACACCACCAAATGCTGCATAAGCACTATCTAAATGATTAGAATCTTGATGCATAATGAAGAATTGAGAAGAAGCTGAATTAGGATCATTGGTGCGTGCCATAGAGATGACACCTCTTGTGTGATTTAAAGGATTTTCAAAACCGTTTTGTGCAAATTCACCGGTAATTGATTTAACTTTATCACCTTGACCGCCTTGAATCATAAAGCCAGGTATAATTCTGTGAAAGATAAGATCTGTATAGTAGTCTTTATTAATCAAAGAGATAAAATTGTTAACTGTATTTGGAGCAACTTGGTAAAATAATTCCAAAGTAATTTGTCCAAATTTCTTAACTGTGATTGTGACAACTGGGTTGTCTTTGTGTAAATAATTTCTATAATTCATATGTTGTATCCTTTCGTTTTATATATTTTTAAACACGATATATACGTGTGAGTCATCGTATTGATAAGAAGCGAAATCAGGTTTTCCAAACAATTCAACTTCAAAGCCATATTGCTTACCTATATCAATTAAAGCTAAATGTGTATAAGGATATAGAGTCGCAGAACCAAGATTAAAGATGTCGTCGTCTTTAAATAAAATAGTTTCAAAGGTGATGTGGTCTTTATAGTATATATAATTTCTTTTTAATAATACATGATCATCAGAAAGATCAGGAAGACTATCAGGCTTTTCAATTAAGATTTTCGTGTAATTAAGCAATTGAACAATAAAATATTTGTTTTTATCTAAGTGAAGCTTGATTTGTCTAAAAAGGTGATGAATTGAAGCATAATCCAGATGAACAATAGTATTACCAAAACAAGTTATCAAATCATACATTTGATTTGAATGATCCATATATTCAAGGATATCTGTGACTTCAAAAGATAAATTAGGATATTTAGATCTGGCCATATCTATCATGTGATGATCTAGGTCAATACCATAAGCATTCATATCTAATGTATGAATCATATGTGTAAGTCTACCTGTTCCACACCCTAAATCAAGTGCATGTTTTTGTTTGGTTATATAAGGAAAAACAAAATCTTTTAATTTTGGATTAAACTTAAATAACTTGTCATAATACGAACTTAGTAGTTGATACATATGATCACCTTTTAAAAACAGCTACACGTATCATGTAGCTGAGTTTTTTGTTATATAACGTGAATGATTATAAATGTATTTTATCACGTTTATTTAAGTTTCAAAAGATATATGATATTTAATTGTTAAGTTTTACAGAAAATGCATATTCTAAATGAGGTAAATCAATATTTACAAAGTCATTAGTGACTTCAAATTTAATTTTTTTATCTTCTAAGCCTTTAACAAAATGACTTAAAGCGATTCCCATATCAATAGCTTGAACATCAAATTCTAATTGTTGTTGGTATGCTGCAGTTCTATGAAGATAGAAATGGACGTTATTTTTCTTAACTAATACGCGCCAAGGTTGTTTATTGTCTGCAGATGGTGCGAATCTTACAAGTTCGAATAATTCAGCTAGTTTGTGACTTTCTGAAAGTGGTTGATCAAAAGATTCGTTAAAAAACAATGTTTCAAATGGCACTCTTTGATCTGCATGTACATGTTCTCTAACATCTTGTTCTTTTTGTGATTGAACTTTGTCTTCATAGCCAACAGGTGTGATTGTAGGAACAATCTCATGATCTTTTTGCATGAAATCAAAAGTCTTGCGTTCAAATGTACCACCTAGCCATACTGTAGATAGATGATTTTTTGATAATTCAAGAATCATATTTTCAAAAATAAAACCGTAATCTACCATACCATAAAAAGAATTATCAACACAACCAGCAATAAAGCATCTAGGGTTTGTAACAAATCCATACGTCCCGATTTTAGTTTTTTTACTATCATTAAGAAATGGTTTTTTAAAAAACTGAAGTTTTACTTTGTGCTTGAAAAATCCTTCAGCATTGTTATAAGTTTCAATGATTTTTTCAACAGTCTTTAAGTCTTTTTCAGTTAAATCTTTATCAAGATAAGTTCTTACAGATTTTCTTTCTTTAATTAAATTTAGCATATAAGCCTCCTATAAGTTTAAAAATAAACAAGATATTTCTTAATTTTATTATAAGTGTTACAAGCATAAATTACAATGAAAAGGCTTTAGATAAGAAATATTATATTGAGAATATATAAAAAGCATAGAATTTTCATTATTTTTGACTTTTTTAAAATAAAAAGTAAAAAAAATAATATTATATTATTGACAATAGTGTATGTCATACAGTATAATGAAATCAAGAGGTGAGAATATGGCAAATAAAGATCTATTAGACAACATGGTTATGGAATTAAAAAGAGGCACACAAATCATGATTGTATTGGATGCATTGAAAGATATGCAATATGGATATAGTTTATTACAAGTCTTAAATGAAAAAAAAGTCAATATAGAAGCTGGAACATTATATCCACTACTTAGAAGACTAGACAAACAAGGATTGCTAGATTCTACATGGGACACAACAGAATCTAGACCTAGAAAGTATTATAAATTAAATGAACAAGGGACTGAAATATTAAAAGATTTAACAAGTGCTTGGTTAGATATGGTTAAAGAAGTTAACCAAATTATTGAGGAGAATAAATAATGAAAAAATATGTAGAGCGTTATATTTACGATGTAACAAGAAGACTTCCTAAGGAAATGCAAGAAGATGTTAAAGAAGAGTTAAATGCACATATCTATGATATGTTGGATGAAAATCCAACAGATGATGATATTAGTGAAGTTCTTCACAAGCTAGGAAGCCCTAGAGTGATTGCAAATAATTATAAAGAGGATAAAAGATATGTCATTTCACCACTTTATTATGATGATTATATTAGAGTTTTAAAACTAGTTGCGATTATTGCCTTAACTATCTCATTAGTGATTTCATCAATTGAAGCAATTATTCATATCAATGAAGCTACAGTATTTGAGACTATATTTGCTATTTTTGGAAGTATACTAAATGAATTATGTTCGACTCTCATGACAGTTTTCTTCTTTGTGACTATTATATTTTGGCTTATTGATCGTTATCAAGGGAAAACTAGCCCAAATGAATGGAAAGTTAAAGATCTGCCTGATTTACCAGATGTTAAATCATCAAAAATATCTAGAACAGGCAGCATAGTAGGTCTTATATTCAACACTATATTTTCAGTGATTTTCATTGTTATACTCTTAAGATATATAAATGTTATCGGTTGGTATGAAAATGACGTTTTGATTACGAGAATATTTGATAAAAATATTACAGATCAATTTATTATATTTTTCATCATTTCAGCAATTATTGGATTTATGGTTCAATTGTTAAAAATCTACTACAAGAAGTGGAATATACAACTAGCTGCAGCTTATACAGCTTCCACAATTTTATCCGTCATTATAGGTCTTGTATTTATCAATCAAGTAGGACTAATAACTACAGGATTTCTTACAAAACTTGCAAATGAAATGGAAGTAACTGTTGTTTATCTTAAAGATGGTATAAAAACAGGAGCGATTTGGATTAGTGTTATCGTAAGTATACTATCAGCGATAGATCTTATCGCAACATGGATAAAAACGCTAAGACCAAAAAATGCTAAATAAAAATAAAAAGCGCCTTAATAAGGCGCTTTAATATTTTTTTTACTCCTAGCATTAAACCTTACAGTACCATAAACACCGGTGATAATAAAAATACTTCCAATAACATGATAAATGGTTACAGATTCATTTAATAAAAGGACTCCAGCTATGATTGCAACAATTGTAGATAGATTTGCATAAATTGATGAAACATGTGCTGGAACTTTTGATAAAACTAGATTGACTAAGAAGAAACCACCAATGGATGCAACAACTCCAAGATATAATATAGGACCTATGATCTCAAATTGAGCAAGATTGGTAATGAAATCTGACACTCTATTTTCAATGAGTAATTGAATAATATAAATAATATTGAATATCAAAGCACCAAATAACATCATAAAGTATGTCACTTCCATAGGTCTTAGTGACTTAGTGGAAGCAGTTCTTGAAGCAATATTAAATAGTGCTGCAGAAATAACTGCAAATAATAATAAAACAAAGCCTAAAAATTGAGATGTTTCTTCTTGACCAATTTTACTTAATTGTATGAAAAGAACGCCAACAAAACTAAGTAAAATAAATAAAACTTGAATACCTTTTGGCTTTTCTTTTATAATCACAGCACTTAAGATAGCTACAAAAATTGGAATTAAAGCAATCATCATGCCAGCTTCTCCACTTGAAACTAACTGCAACCCATATGTTTCAAACAAGAAATATAAAATTGGTTGAAATAATACAACATATATAAGATATTTAAATTGTGATCTTTGGATCTTTATTTTGATGACTTTCGTCAATCGCAAAATTTCAAATGCAATAAAAGCAATTAAAAAGCGATATGCAATTAAGCCAATAGGACTGACATAATTTAATGCAATTTTTGAAAATAAAAATGAAAATCCAAATATAGTTGCAAATAATATGCCTGCGATATGAACATTTCTTGTCATGTGATTCTCCTTATAATGCTTAAAAAAACACTGATATAGTCAGTGTTTTTAATATATTTAGTTTACGTATGGTCTTTTTTCTTCAGGTTCTTCGATGACTGGTTGAGGCGCTTGTTTTTGTTTTTTCTTAGTTGCTGCATCACCATCATTTAACTCAAGAGAGTATTGTCTATATTTCTTATAGCCACCATATCCATCATAACCAAGATATCCTGCTCCAAATAAAGAGATGATTAAGAAAAAGATTCCTACCACGTTATAGTCAAAATTTGGATAGACAGCGATAATCGCACCTAAGGATAATACAACTATATGAATCCAAAATTTAGGGACTTCAGTTTTTTCACCTAAGAAGACAACAGAATTAAAGAATACTAAGCCTCTTGCATAAAAGAAGAACGCAAGAGAAAATCTATAAACTTGACTCCAAAGATTTCCATCACTTAATGAATCTTTATAAGTAAATGCAATATAAATAATGAGGACACCAATTAATGTATCAAAAATAATTTCAATTAAATTTATAGTTCTTAAGACTTCTTTATTTAATGATTTGATTAATGGGTAAACTCTAAATAATGAAAAAATAACTATTGTTATCCCAGTGATTGCATAAACCACCTGGTCAGCAAATACCATATAGATACCAACACCTAATAAAATAGCTGCTAAAACAAATTTTAAAACCCAACCATAACCATATTTAGCTTTATTCATAATACTTACCTCCATCTATTAATTGAATTATATATTAAATGTAAATATATTTCAATCAATTGAAGTTATTTACTTGTTTTTATTGTATGATATAATATACAAAAGAGGTGATCTTATGAGAAGAAGACTTTTAGCAGCAATGCCATTGATTTCAACAATGCTATTCTTAGTAGCAGGATTATATTTAGAAAATTGGAAATTAGGATGGTCGTTTTTTCTGTTAATTCCATTGAGTTGGATATTATTATCAAAAAATGTATTTAAAAAAGTAAATGATTTAATACCATTAATAGCCCTTATTGTATTTTTATGGTTAGGTTTTGGATTTGAGTTATGGCATCCAGGATGGACAGTGTTTTTACTTATACCACTTGTTAACATGATTGTAGAAAAAAGATTCACACCTAGAAAAATAGTTACTGTTGGTATTTCTGTTATATATATTACTATTGGATTTGTAACAAATGTGTGGCATCCTACTTGGATCATGTTACTATTGATTCCTATTATTAATACAATCTTTTTTCCATATAGTTTTAATTCATTTAAGAGTAATAACAATGGATGGAAATCAGATATTAGTAAATACTTTAAAGATAAAATTATTATAAATGAAGAAGAAGATGAAGCATAGGTCGAATTATTTAAATATCAATCGATCTTTAAATTGGAGCAAATAAAATGAAAACAGATGAAAAAAATATAGCACGATATGAGCAAATAGCTTATCAACTTGCAAAAGATATTGTTTCAGGAAATATTAAAGAACTAGAAAAGTTAAGTGGTAGATCTTTATTATCTTCTAAATATAATGTATCTAGTGAAACCATTAGAAAAGCCATTGAACTATTACATGCTTATCATGTTGTAAAAGTTAAAGATAGAAGTGGCATCATTGTAATATCTAGTGAAAACGCGAGTGCCTATATTCGTGATTACAAAAAGAAGAACTCATCAAAAAAACATTTTGAAGAAACATTGGATTTGTTAGAACAGTCTACAAAAATGAATCAAGATCTTCATAAAAAAATAAAAAAAATCATGCAATTAACTAAAAGCGAACTTTTCCCTTTTGAGTACTTTGTTATTAAATTAAATGAGCAATCTAATCATATAGGCGAAACCATAGCATCCATAAATCTTTATGATAAAGCAGAAACTATGATTGTAGCTTATGAAAAAGAAAAATTATTTTATCAAGCCCCTAGTCCAGATACATGCTTAAGTGCTTCGATGAAACTCTACATTTTAGGAAACGATGAGATTGAAAGAAAAGTTAAAAAGTTTTTTAACTCTTAAAGCCCTTAACAAGGGCTTTTATTTTGCAATATTATGTTTAATGATAACGTTTTTATAAACTGTTAAAACAGTATTTTTCCGCTTAATAAAGCCTTTAATTCTTTACAAACTGACAACCTTATGATAGAATATGGATTGTAGAAAGCAAACGGAGGACAAAAATATGAAAAAACTATTATTTATGACACTGGTTTTAATTTCAGCTCTAGGATTATCTGCTTGTCAGTATGATTCTAATGAAATTGTTATTGGTGAAGGTGATTGGCAATCCAATCAATTTTATAATCAAGTAGCAAAAATTATTATTGAAGAAGGGTATGGCGTAACAGTAGACATTAAAGTTGTTGATACACCATTATTGATAGCATCACTTACAGAAGGATCTATTAATTTAAACATTGAAACATGGTCAGATAATATGCCAACATATCAAGCCGATCTTGATGAAGGTAATTATGAAGAGTTAGGTACTAACTTTAATGATAATTATCAAGGTATTTATGTGCCTGCATATTTAGCAGAAGCATACGATTTAGAATATATAACTGATTTAGTAGATCATAAAGAATTGTTTCCTGACCCAGAAGTAACAAACTGGAATGCGGAAACTGATAAAGCTGTTGTTTTTGGTGGTCCATCAGGATGGCAAGTAACAGCATTCTTAATGAATAAGTTTACAAACACTGAAAGTTATCCAGAATTAGAAGCAAATTTTGAATTTAGACCTTTAGAATCTTCAGCATTATTAGATGCAACATTAATGTCTGCATATGAAGATGAAGAACCTTGGGTTGGCTATAACTGGGAACCTACAACAATTATGGGTTTATTAGACATGGTGTTATTGAAAGATGATGCAGTCTATAATAAAGATACTGGTGCTGGAATGGTTCCAACTAATGATGTTACTATTGTAGTATCTATTGGATTTAGAGAAAGTTATCCAGAAATCACAGCATTTTTAGAAAACTATAAAACATCTGCACAAGTCGCATCTGATGCGCTTGCATATATGGCAGAAAATGATCTAAGTGCAGCTGATACAGCAGCATGGTGGTTATCAAATAATGTTGAGATGTGGGGTAGTTGGGTACCTGAAGATATTAAAGATAAAGTAGAGGCTTCACTATAATAAAGTGAGCCTGGAATGATATGTAGTGCCGCGCACTACATATTATTTTTATGAAAGGAATGAAAATAAATATGTTTAATTTTCCAGAGTTTTTAGATTTTGGTCAGCAAACAGCAGAAATCATAGATAGCATTTTTAATTGGATTAAAAATGTATTTTCTTGGCTATTTGAATTTTTTAGAATTGTTATACTTACATCAATTGATTTTGTAAGTAATTTATTAACACAAACACCATGGTGGATTTGGGGTGCTGCGGTTGTTTTATATCTTGTATTAGTTAAATTTAAGAAAGTTAAGTTTGCATGGGGATATGTAGTGGGTTTAATATTTGTGTGGCTTTTATTTTATAATCTTGTCATACAAAATCCTGCAATTGATTTGAATTTAGGAAACTTAGATACACCATGGTGGATTTTTGTAATCTTACTATTTTTTGTATCTAAGTATTTATACAATTATAAAACAGCAATTGTTTTATCATCTTTATTACTACTTATAGGTATTTTTGGAGTATGGGATGAAATGATATCGACATTGACAATCATTATTATTTCTGTTTTTATAAGTTTTTTAATTGGGATTCCAGTTGGAATTTGGATGGCTAAATCATATAGGGTAGAAAGCATTTTAAAACCAGTATTAGATATGATGCAAACGATTCCGTCATTTGTTTATTTAATACCAGCAGTTATGTTATTTAGTATAGGTAGAGTTCCAGCAACATTTGCTACTATCATATATGCGGTTCCACCGCTTATTCGATTAACTTTTTTAGGTATTAAAAATGTAGATAAAGAGATGATTGAAGCAGGTAAATCATTTGGATCAACTTCAAAACAGTTGTTATTCAAAGTAGAAATACCACAAGCTTTATCAACAATAGCAACTGGACTTAATCAAACTACAATGATGGCTGTAGCTATGGTAGTTATTGCATCAATGATTGGTGCAGGTGGACTTGGATCTATTGTATTGGTTGCAAATCGTAATATTGATATTGGTAGTGGGTTTGTAGGAGGGTTTGCAATTGTATTCTTAGCAATTATTTTAGATAGACTCTTACAAGGTGTCGCAAAAAAACTTGAAGTGAAAAAAGGTGAAGCTTAATGGGTGTAGCAATTAAAGTTGAAAATTTAACCGTTGTTTTTGGTACGCCAAAACAGAAAAAAGAAGCCTTGAAACTAATTGATGAAGGGTTTTCTCCAACAGAAATTAAAGAAAAAATTGGAGCAACTGTTGCAAACAAAAACGTGAATTTTGAAATTGAAGAAGATCAATTATTTGTTATTGTTGGGCTTTCAGGAAGTGGTAAATCAACATTTATTAGAACCCTAAATTTATTAAATAAACCAACTAGAGGTCATATTTATGTTGATGGGAAAGATATTACTTTATTTGATAAAAATGAGTTATTAGCATATAGAAGAAAAGATGTATCGATGATATTCCAACATTTTGGTCTATTTTCTCATCGTACTGTATTAGGAAATGTTGAATATCCATTAGAAATACAAAAAGCTGATAAAAAAACAATTTTAGAAAAAAGTATGGAAGCTATAGAAACAGTTGGTTTAAAAACTTGGGAACATTCTATGCCTAAAGAATTAAGTGGCGGAATGAGACAAAGAGTAGGGCTTGCAAGAGCTTTAACTAACGATCCTAAATTACTATTAATGGATGAACCATATAGTGCATTAGATCCTTTAATTAGAAGAGAAATGCAAAACGAGCTTTTGACTTTAGAAGATGATGAACAACGTACCATAGTTTTTATCACACATGATATGAATGAAGCATTTAGAATGGGTGATAAAATTGCGCTAATGAAAGATGGAGAAGTTGTTCAAATTGGTACATTTACGGACTTTTTCAAAAATCCTGCAAATGATTATGTCAGAGACTTTATTGCAGATGTGGATAGAACACGTATCTTAAAAGTTAGAAATGTCATGAGAAAAATTAAAAATTCTGCTTCAGTTAATGATCAGGTAGATGATGTAATTAAATTCATGGAAGATAAAGAAATAGAAGTATGCTATGTAACAGATGAAAAAAATATATTAATAGGGTATGTTGAAAAAGAAGCACTAGAAAAAACAAGAAATAAAACATTAAGAGCTCTTGTAGTAACAGAAGGTTATCAAATCATCTTAAGAAATAGTTATCTGAAAGACGTTTTAAAAGATTTGAAAGAATCTGATTATGATGTACCAGTAACTGATTCAAAAGGTCGACTTAGAGGCGTCCTTGGTTATGATGATGTCTTAGAAGCCCTTACCGAATAAAATATTTTAGTGTTTAAAAAATAAATTAATAACTTTTTATCTTTAAGTTTCTTAAATATTTATGTATAATGATAAGGGGATCATAAAGATAAGGGGATTAGAAAATATGCGTATAGAAGATGACCAAAAACTGGATTTTAGTGATGTATTAATCCGTCCTAAAAGATCTACCTTAAAAAGTAGAAAAGATGTTGATTTAAATAGAACGTATCAATTCAAACACAGTAATAAAACATATACTGGTATACCAATCATGGCTTCAAATATGGATGGTGTCGGTATGATTGATGTTGCTTTAGCTTTACAAGAGCATAGTCTATTTACATGTTTAGTCAAAACATATGAAAAAGAAGATTTAGATAAAGTAAAAGATAAAATCAATCCTAAATTATTTGCTGTAAGTACAGGAACTAATCAAAAAGATTATCAAAATTTGATTTCTATTTTAAAAGCACATCCAACCATTGAATATATTTGTATAGATGTAGCTAATGGATATTCTGAAAATTTTGGAGATTTTGTTCAAAAAGTTAGAAAAGCTTATCCAAAACATACAATTATTGCAGGCAATGTTGTGACAGCTGATATGACACAAGAACTTATATTAAGAGGTGCGGATATTGTTAAAGTCGGTATTGGACCTGGTAGTGTATGTACAACTAGAATTCAAACAGGAGTAGGCTATCCTCAACTTTCAGCTATTATTGAGTGCGCTGATGCGGCTCATGGTCTTGGTGCACATATCATTAGTGATGGTGGATGTACATGTCCAGGAGATGTTGCAAAAGCTTTTGGAGCTGGTGCAGACTTTGTTATGTTGGGTGGTATGCTTGCAGGACATGATCAAGGTGGTGGAGAAGTCATTACTGAATATGTCTTAAATGGTAAAGTTAATTTAGAAACTAGCAAACCTTATATTGATGAAAAGAAATATATTAGATTTTATGGAATGAGTTCAGAAACTGCTATGAAAAAGAATTATGGACAAGTTGCTGAATATAGATCAAGTGAAGGTAAGACTGTTAGAATACCTTATCGTGGAAATCTAAATCATACAGTATTAGATATATTAGGTGGTTTAAGATCTACGTGTACTTATGTTGGTGCGCCAACATTAAAGAATTTAGCTAGATCAACAACATTCGTTAGAGTTCATCGCCAGTTTAATCAAATATTTGGTGATGGAAGAGAGCCAAATAAATAAGAATTTATGTGCTTTATAAGACAATCTAATTAGTTGTCTTATAAGCACTTTTTTTTATATTAAAAAGAAATATGGAAAATATATAAAAGCGCTTTCATTTTTTTTAATCATATGTTACAATATTTATGGAAGACAGATGAGTTAAAAAAATCATGAAGATATGTAGAGATTAATGGTCTCTTTTTAAACACGGTTATACTTAGATAAGTAAAGTAATTAAAAACAAAAATGCAAAATTTACAAGGGAGAAAATGCTGTGAAAGAACAAAATTACAATGCATACTTAATTGCACAAAAACAATTTGACAACGTTGCAGAAAACATTAATTTAGAACAGGCTGCAAAAGATATTCTTAGACAACCAAAAAGAGAAATCCATATTACAATACCTGTAAAAATGGACAATGGAATTACTAAAGTATTTAAAGGTTTTAGAATTAGTCATAATGATGCAAGAGGTCCTGCAAAAGGTGGGATTAGATTTCATCCAGAAGAAACAGTAGATACAGTTAGAGCGCTATCTATGTGGATGACATGGAAATGTGCTGTAGTTGATATACCTCTTGGTGGAGGTAAAGGTGGCGTTATTTGTGATCCAAGAGAAATGTCTTTAGGTGAACAAGAAAGATTATGCCGTGGATATGTTAGAGAATTGTCGAAAAATGTTGGTCCAGTGATTGACGTAGCTGCTCCTGATGTAATGACAAACTCACAACATATGTTATGGATGTTAGATGAATTAGAAGTTATTTATGGTGGACATTATCCAGGTGCTATTACCGGAAAACCTGTTGGAATGGGTGGTTCTTTAGGGCGTAATGAAGCCACTGGCTATGGTGTTATATATACAGTAAGAGAAGCATTAAAAGCTTTAGGACTTGATATTAAAAATACAACTGCATCTCTTCAAGGATTTGGTAAAGTTGGATTATATGCTGCTAAGTTGTATACAAAACTAGGTGGAAAAGTTATTGCAATAAGCAGTTGGGATATACATGATAAAAAAGCATACACATATAGAAATTTAGATGGTATTCCTATTTTAGAGATTGAAAAAATCACTAATGGATATGGAACAATTAATAAAACAGAAGCTATAGAAAAACTTGGATGTGAATGTTTAGATGGTGACGATTGGATTAAACAAGATGTTGATATTTTACTTCCTTGTGCACTTGAAAATCAAATCACTAAAGATAATGTTAAACAAATATCAAAACAAGTTAAAATGATTGCAGAAGGCGCGAATGGTCCTACAACTCCAGAAGCTGATGAAGTTATTAAAAATAGAAAAATATTTTTGATTCCTGACTTTTTATGTAATGCTGGTGGTGTTACATGTAGTTATTTTGAACAAGTTCAATGTAATATGAATTATTATTGGGGACTTGATGAAGTCTTAACAAAACTTGATATTAAAATGACTGATGCATTTCATGCAGTTTATAAATTAGCTATGAAAAAAGATTTATATATGAGAGATGCAGCATATGGTATCGCAATTACTAGAGTTGCAGATGCTGTTAGATTAAGAGGTTGGATTTAAAGGGGATTATATCCCCTTTTTTTTTGAAATATTTTATCAAAAGATAAAAATAGATACTTTTATGATTTGATTTCAAGTATACTAGTGCTATAAGCGTAAAGAGGAAAGGTGATTTTATGAAAAAAAGCTTTGCAATGATAGCAATATTTATGTTTATCATAATTTTATCGAGTTGTAATCAAATACAAACACTTAAAGATGCAAGTCTTTATATTGATATAGATACAGAAGTGCTTTCTTTTGATTCTGAAAATTTTCAAGCAACTTTATCTAAAGATGATACATATATAGTTGTGATTGAATTAAATGAAGAAGTATTTTTTTCAGAGAGTTTTAAATTTTATATTAATGATATGCTAATCAATGAAAACACATATTTCATTAATGAATCAAGATTAACATATAGTTTTGGAAATATCGATGATATTAATCCTAATGTATTAGTAGAAGTTGAAGCAACCTTTAATCTTAATGGTGGAGAACTTACTAAACATGATTTCATGGATGTTGAACCCGATCAAAGATTAACCATTCAAAGTTTAAATGATGGTTCAGGTGAAACATTTACTATAGTAGATAGTGATCGTTATTCATTAAGATGGTTTCATAAAATATTTATTAATTACAACGAGTTATATGATGCATATGAGGTTGTATTCATAGATGCAGCAACAAATAGTGTTGAAAATTTTGAATTACCAGAATATGATTTTATTTTAGCTTTGGATAATTATTATCCAGTTGCAGAAACACTTACAGCAATTGAATCATATACATCACTTGCTAAAGAATTAAGGTTTGTTATCTTTGATCAAAATGTTTTAAGCTATCAATCAGGGGATATGCAAGTATCATTTTATACTTCTGATATTATTGGAGAACAATTTAGTAAAACACTTTATGAACAACAAGAACTTCCAACACCTATTAGAGATGAATATCGCTTTATTGGATGGTTTAATGGTGATCTAGAAGTTACAACTTATCTAGGATATCAACGTATTGATGAAATCTTTGAAGTGACTTATGAAGCTAGATGGGAGGCATATTCAATGATAGATTTAAATAATTATCTTCGATCAATTATACCTGATGAAACAGAGTCAAGTATTAGTCTTCCAACACAGTATTCTAGTTTTGATATTTCTTGGACATCAAGCGATGATGAAGTCATTGATAGTCAAGGTGTATTTAATCGTCCTTATCAACAAAAAACAATTACTTTAACTGCACATATAACATCTGAAGATTCAGATGATACAAGCACTTTTGATGTGATATCTCTTGGATATAAGTCTTTAGAAAAACCAATAGCTTCAAGCTATATTTATAGAGAATATCAAGCTGTTAATGATGCCTTCTTTGAAACATTAGATGTCATAAACACAGCTTTTATAGTTGCAAATGATCAAGGTAATTTAGCGGGTTCTAATTTTTTAAATAACGTAACAACATATATTATGCCAAAAGCTAAAATACATGGAAATTGGGTAGTTATGTCAATTGCACCGAGTTCATCATGGTCTACAATTGCAAGCAGTTCAGCAACTATAACAAACTTTGCTAATCAAATTGTTTTATTCATTAATGAATATGGATTTGATGGAGTAGATATTGATTGGGAAACACCATCAACTGCAGAAACTACACGATTTACAGCACTAATGAAAGAAGTTTATGAGAAAGTTAAAGATAATAATCCAAATCATTTAGTAACAGCTGCAATAGGTGGTGGCATGTGGCAACCTCCTAAATATGATTTAAATTTTTCAGCTCAATATCTTGATTATATTAATTTAATGACATATGGTGCCACTGGCGCTAATGGTCAATATCAAAATCCACTATATCGTCAAACAACATATCATAATCCTACATATCTAGTGGGTAGAACATTATCAACAGCTTCAATAGATGAAAGTGTAAAAGATTATAAGGCTAGTTATAATATCGATTATGAAAAAATTATTGTTGGAGTTGCGTTTTATGGCATGAAGCAAGTTAAATCTGGAACGTCATGGATAGCAGCTGGATCAGTATATTACCATGAGATTTATAATACATATTTAAATCTTTCAACATATACAGAGTATTACGATCAAGCAGCAGGAGTTCCTTATTTATTAAAAAATGATGGAACTGAATTCATTTCTTATGATAGTCCAAGATCGATTCTTCAAAAAAGTAATTATATTATCGACCAAGGACTTGGTGGCATGATGTTTTGGGAATATGGAACGGATACCTCAGGTGTCTTACTACAAGCGATGAGAACAGGATTACAAAAATAAAAATAAAGATAAAGTCATAGATTGTCTATGACTTTATTATTTTAAATATGCTATACTTAAGTATACTTAAGGAGTGATTTTATGATTAATTTTCAAATAGATGCACAATTTAATCAATTAAAGATTAGAGAGTTTTTAGCATCTTTTCATTTATCAAAATCAAAGATATACAATTTTGAACTACATAAAAGTGCATTGCTTAATCATGTGTATAAAGGTCTTGATGAACGTCTTCAAACAAATGATCAATTATCACTAGATTTTATTGGATTTCATACAAATCCTTTGATTCCTTTTGATGGAGATATTAAAGTAATTTATGAAGATGAAGATATTCTTATTTTAAATAAACAAGCATTTATATTAGTACATACAGATGGAATTACAAATGATACATTAACTAATAGAATTGCATTTCATTATGAAACGAATTATCCTATATTACCTGTTCATCGTATTGATTATGAGACAAGTGGTCTTTTAGTCTTTGCTAAACATCCATTATCTCATGCTTATTTATCTAGACTTTTTGAAGAAAGAGAAGTAGAAAAGACATATTTAGCTTATGTAAATGGTGTGGTTGAAAAAGACGAAGGATGGATCAAGGAATCTATTGGAAAAGATAGACATAAAAACAGACAAAGAGTAACAAAAGATGGACAAGATGCCCAAACTTATTATAAAGTTATTAAAAGATTTAAAAATCAAACACTATTAGAGGTGAATATTATCGGTGGTAGAAAACACCAAATAAGAGTTCATCTTGCATATATCAATCATCCAGTTATAAATGATGAAATATATGGAGTGAAAAAAAATGAAGATCAAGGATTGAAATTGCATTTTAAACATATTAAATTCATACATCCTAGAAGTAGAACGTTGTTTGAAATAGATACAAATCAAAGCGCGTAAAAAAAAGAGCTTATAGCTCTTTTTTATTTTTATTTTTTTCTCTTTTTAATATGGTGAGATTTGTATCTCGTCTAATAATGTAATAAGATAGGGAAATTAATAATACCGTAAACATGGAGATAGATATTAATAAGATGTCATTATCTATTCCAATTTGAAATAGAGCATATTCAATATATGACATTGAAACTCTAGAAGGTTCTTGATCACTTCGATATGAAGCTATATATAGTTCATAAATTTCCATATCATAAGTGAAACTTACATAATCATAGACATTCATATAAATTGCTTCTAAAATTTCATAATACATGAGCATAATTGGTAAATCAATATAATCATCATCATCCCAAGTTGCATGATATAACGTCTGATCAACAATGAGTTCTAACTGAGCTTTAGTGATGAAATTTTCTAATCTAGTACCCACTTCAATTTTTGTGTCAATAAGCTCAATTCTTGTATCTGTTTTTTCAAAGAAAATAAGAACCAATAAACCCATTTCTTCCCTTCCTACAGCCCATTGATAAAACAGATTAGAAGAATCAAATGCATCAATATCTTCTTGATTATCAACTAAGAAAGTAGAAACAACGAGTTCAGTACCACTATTTATATAGGAATTCGTATCCTTATATAAACGTTTCCCTTCATTTGCGATATTAATTACGGTTGCATCAGTTAAAACTTCTGCAAAATCATTGATATAAAATAAGTTAGTTGGTTTTGGGACTTGACTTGTTTCACAGCCTAAAAGAACTAGTGACAAAGTTAAAAAAGTCATCAGCACAAGTAGTTTAGTGATAAACCTATGATATGTAGTTATATTGGTTTTATGCTGAATTTGATTCATAAAAAACCTCCAAATATCACAAAAACAAGAAAAACTTGTTTAAATTATTATATACTTTAATCTCATAGATAGCAAAGAAATTAAATTAAAAAGAAGTATTTTTAATGAGTTTTATATGTTTATAATATGTTTATGCAATAGAATTAAGTCAAACTCATAAATAACTATGTTAAAATATATATAGCATTGAACTGATGGATAAGCCGTTTTTAAGTATGACTATATAAAAGAGGAGGAACAACCATGAGATCAGAAGATTTAAGAAAATTATTTTTAACTGAATTTGATGAAGTTGGTATTATACATACTGATACGTATCAAAAAGAAGCTAAAAAACTTCATAAAAAACAAATTGATATTAATTATCCTACTATGGTTGTTGTTGCATTAAGCTATCCTAAAAGGTTTATCAAACACACACACACACATCTAGTCCCATCATTTTATACTTTTGGACAAGATTATCATTATGTTTTAAAAAACAGGATTAAAAAAGTCATGGAACAACTTGACTATAAATATGAACTAGGTGTAGATAATCATCCGTATGATGAAAGATTAGCTGCAGTATTGGCAGGTATTGGATTTTTTGGTAAGAACCAACTAATAATTAATAAAAATTATGGATCTTATATGTTTTTAGGAATTGTTTTAATCGATTGCCCACTAGATCAGGAATTTGTTTTAGATGTTTTCGATGATTGTGGCACATGTGACATTTGTATTAAAGCTTGTCCAACACAGGCATTAGAAGAAAACAAATATCATATGGAAAAATGTATGAGTTATTTTAATCAAGAAAAAAAAGTTTTAACAGAAGCACAAATTAAATCAAATCACAGTCTTTTTGGGTGTGACATATGCCAGATGGTTTGTCCTAAAAACATTAATAAAGGGATTGTTCAGCATTCGGAATTCGATTTGTCGGGTAAGGAGACAGTATCAATAAAAGATTTATTTAGTTTATCAAACAAAGCATTTGAAGAGAGTTATAAAGACATGGCCTATCTTTGGAAAGGTAAAACTATATTGATGAGAAATGCACTTACATTGATGCTAAAACAAAAAAACAAAGATTATATTGATTTAATTGAAAAATCTTTAGATAAAAAAACTGTATCTTGGTATCAAGATACAGCATATAACATATTAGATAAGCTTAAAAAGATATAAAGCCACAAGAGTGGCTTTATTTATTATTTTTAATTATATTCAGATAAGATATCCATAAGTAATTCTGGATAGTCGGTAATGATACCATCAGCACCGATTTCTATTAAGTGTCTCATCTCATCGGGATCATTAATGGTCCAATAGTGCATTGCCATATTGTGTTGGTGTAATGTAGCAACTAGAAATTTTGTATCTAGGTTTATTGTTTGTATCACAGGTAAACCATAAGAAGTAGGAACCTGTACAGCAGCATATTTAGGTGCTTTTCTAAATGAAGAAGTCAATATATAAATTGAAATAACAAGTGATTGTGCACTTCCATAACTAGTTGAAATATAGAGATCAGGATAGGTACTAATTAAATAGTCACTGATATCATCAAATGCCACAGCTACTAAAACATAATCCATTAAATCATAGACTTCAATTAGATCATATAATTTGTCGGCTGTTCTTTGTCTTGGAGCATCTGCATCAGCTTTTATTTCTATGTTATAGAGTGTATTTTTACCAAATTTAATAAAAACCTCTTCTAATGTTGGTAGATATACTTTAGCATCTTGCCATTGATCCTTTGTCATATCACGATAAAGATAAGTTTCATCATCTTCTTGATAATTATATCCAAAATTACAATTTTGGTATAAATAATCATAGTCTTGTTCCCATACGACAACGTCGCAATTGCTATGAGATATAGTATTTCCAGTATTATTTTGTCCATGAAGAAGAACTAAAACATCATCTTGAGTTAATTGGACATCCATTTCTAAGACATCAACACCAAGATCAAATGAATATTCATAGGCAAGCATTGTATTATCAGGATAGACCCCTTTACCTCCGGCATGTGCCATAACCAATGGTAAATCCTCTGATAAAAAAGGGTTTGTTCTTTCAAATTTTGGTTTAGGTACAAAAATTAGGGTTGCAGCAATAACTGACATAATTAATAGAATGATTGTTAGTCGTTTAATTGTTTTCATAAAATTTCCTTTAAGCTTTTTTTTAATTGTATCATAAAATATAGGAATATATTTGGATTAGCGTTATATTAAGTAAATAAAATATAAATGTTATAATAGATATGAAGGAAGTGAGTTATATGCCAAAAAGTAAAGTAGTTATTGTTGGGACTGGTATGGTTGGAATGAGTTATGCGTATTCAGTTTTTAATCAAGGGACTTGTGAGGAATTAGTCTTAATAGATATTGATAAAAATAGAGCAGAAGGCGAAGCGATGGATTTAAACCATGGTATGGCTTTTGCACCTAGAAAAATGAAAATTTATGCAGGAGAATATAGTGATTGTAAAGATGCAGATTTAGTGGTTATAACTGCAGGTGTAAGTCAAAAAGAAGGCGAAACACGTATAGATCTATTAAATAGAAATGCAAAAATTATGAAATTAGTTGTTAATGACGTCATGAAAAGCGGTTTTGATGGCATTATTATGGTTGCATCTAATCCAGTGGATATTTTAGCTTATGTTGCGAAAAAAGCATCAGGACTACCTTCTGGAAAAGTTATAGGAAGCGGAACATCTCTAGATACTGCAAGATTAAGATATGAAATCTCAAAAAAAATCAATATATCTGTTTCTAACATTCATGCTTATATTTTAGGTGAACATGGAGATAGTGAATTTGCTTGCTGGTCTAATGCATATATTGGTGTTAAACCTATGGTTGATGTTATTGAATCGATGAGCGAAATCACATTTGATGATTTAGAATCTATTCATAATAGTGTAAAACATTCTGCTTATGAAATCATTAAAAGAAAAAAAGCAACTTATTATGGTATTGGAATGACTTTAGAAAGCATAACACACGCTATTATCAATAATGAAAATAGAATTATACCAATATCTGTTTATAATGATGGTGTATATGATATTGATCCTGACTTGTATATTGGTTTACCTGCAGTTTTAAATAGTGCAGGTGTTCATCACATTGTCAAATTGAAATTAAACGAAAAAGAACAAGTTCAGTTAAAAGAATCAGCTAAAATACTTAAAGATATTTTAGATCAAATGGAATTCTAAAAAATATGCATGATTATATCATGCATTTTTTATTTTAATTTAATATTTATAAATAGGTATTGCATTACGTATACTACTGTGTTATGATTAATACATAAGGAGGTTATTATGAATGCACAATTTAAAAGAGGTATTGTAGAATTATGTGTTTTATCAATACTTGTTGAAAAAGATAATTATGGATATGAGATTATCAATCAATTATCAGAGCACATTGATGTAAGCGAAAATGCAATCTATCCTATATTAAGAAGACTTACAAAAGAAGGCTATTTTGAAACATATTTAAAAGAATCGAATGAAGGTGCACCTAGAAAATATTACAAGATGTCTGAAAAAGGTTTTGTATACTATATCAAATTAAGAGAACAATGGGATCAATTCATTGGTGGTGTGTACCACATTATTAATAAAGGAGGAAAAAAATATGAAGAAATTTTTAGAAGATTTAAAGAAAGAACTTGAATTAAAAGGCATGAGTAAAAAAGAAATTGAAGATATTATAAATGATCATGAAGAAATGATTAGTCAGGCTATTGACGATGGTGTTAGTGAAGAGGATTTGAACTCTAGATTTGGCTCACCAAAAGTCTTAGCAGATGAATTAGCGTTTGATGAAAAATCTGAACCTAATGAAAAAGAAGCTAAAAAAACATTAGCTAAAAAAATGAGTTTTAAGCTTAATGGTAAACCTATTGACATAGTTATAGATCTTGTAGTTGATGATGTATCTATCGAACTTTCAGATGATCAAGAAATCCATGTCTTAAGCAAAAAGGAAATTAAAGAAGATAAATATGAAGTTTCATTTAATGATAATGAATTGCGTATAGTTGCAAAAAATAAAAATAAATCTAGTTTCTTTAGCTCTTCTTCATCAAATGATTTTAAAATCTTTATTCCTGAAAAAGCACTTATTGATACAATAATGTGTAATATGGTTAATGGTGATTTGGAAGTAAACGATCTTACTTCAAATAGTTTAAAGCTTAGCGGAGTAAATGGTGATTTAGAACTTGAAAAATTGATAACTAAAAAAGCAAAATTAAATATTGTAAATGGAGATATTGTATTAAAGTCATTTAATGCAGATCAGTTAATTGTTTCTTTAGTTAGTGGGGATATGGAAATAAAGCATGCTGAAATTGAACATGATCTTATATTAAATACCGTAAGTGGTGATTTCCAAATCAGGAACACAACATGTGATACACTTGAACTTCATACTGTAAGTGGCGATATTGATGGAGAAGAATTATACCCAAATAGAGTTAAACTTCAATCCGTTAGTGGAGATATCAATATAGAAAATAAAGAAAAAAAAGATATTGAAATCGTTAGCAAATCTACAATAAGTGGTCATATTAATATAGAAATTTAAGTTTAAATAGAAAAAGGATGAGTAAATTACTCATCCTTTATTTTATATATTTTCTTAAATTTGACCAAGTTTTTTGAATAACAAAACCTTCTTGTTCATATATTTTTCTTGCTGGATTATTATCTCCAGTAAAAAGTGTCATATAATGTGCACCAAGTAGTTTTAAATTCAAACAGAGTTTAGAAAAAAGCAATGAACCTATACCAAGATTTCGATATTCAGCATGTATACCAATACCAGCAAAATATCCTCTCATGTTGCTTTCTACATAAAGTGGACCTGCAAACCCAATGATTAAATCGTTTTTAACGGCAACTAAAACTGGAAGTTTTTGTTTTTCAATAGCTGATTTAATTTCAAATTCCCATGTTTTGCTGTGTAAAGAATCGAAGAGTTGATCAAATCCATAATGTTTATGTGCATCATAAAAAGTGATTTCAATTTCTTTTACCAGTAAGTTATTAAGTTTACGTAGTGTATATTCTGATTGAGTATAATCTTTTAAATTCCTATAATATATATTTTGAATTGCAAATTCTTCATATCCATATTTTGTAAAAAACTTAGATGCATAGCTATCTCTATCGATGCCAGGCGCATTAGGATGCTCTATTAGGTCATTAAACGGCATATGCCACTTTAGATGAACAGGGTTAAAAAAAACGATATCTAAGCTAGAAATATTTTGATTTGTCGCACTCAATATAGTTTCAAGTTTATGTAATAATGAACTTCCAATTCCTTTTTTTTGATGATTTATGTCAACCATTAGAAAAGTTATATAAGCTTTATTTTGTTTTGGTATATACGAAGCACTCGCAAGACCAATGATTTGATCTTTATCCTTATAAATAAGTGTTATTGTATGATATAAAGAACTAATAGAAAAGAAACTTGAAACAAATGTCTCTAAATCAAAAGGTTTATATAGTAAATCATATTGATTTATATTTTTATTTAAAAATGTTAATGCAAAGTTTATATCTTTTTCTTGTAAAAGAGTGATTGACATATAATGATCTCCAATTGCTTTTTATAATCACATTATATCAAATCTTATAAGTAATAAATTAAAAGCAAGAAATTATTCGTTTTTAGACATATATTTTCATTAATTACTGATTTTTATGTTTAGTTGTTAACACTTTATTTAAGTTCTTGATATACTATAAGTAGAAAAGATTAAATCTAGAACACGTGGAGGATATATGAAAATTATAAAAATATTATCAAAAGTTGTACTTGCATTAATAGTGATTGCGGGTATATTTGTAGGGACTTTAACTGTATTTGAATATAGACCTGATGATTTAGAAACAGTTCAAATATCAAATAATCAAGAAGAAACAATTAATTTAGATCAGATATACCAAATCATGACGTTTAATATAGGTTATGCAGGATTAGGTGAAGATGAAGATTTTGTGATGGATGGTGGTCAAAAAGGTAGAGCAGATTCTTTAAGTGTAGTCGAAGATTATTTTGAGGGCATTAAAGGCATTTTAAATGATTATCCTTCAGATTTTTATTTACTTCAAGAAGTTGATCATAAAGCTAGAAGAAGTTATAATTTAAATGAAGTAGATGGTATAAAAGAATCTTTAGGTGACATGTATTCAAGTCAATATGCACTTAACTTTAAATCAATATTCGTTCCATTTCCATTATCTTTAACAGACTATATAGGATCTGTTGAAAGTGGCATACAAACATTAACTAAATATGATGTATCTGATAGTGAACGTCATCAATTTCCAGGAGCATTTAGTTGGCCTTTAAGAGTTGCTAACTTAAAACGAGCAATGATGGTTTCATCATTTGAAATTAATGGTAGTGATAAAGAACTTATTATTGTAAATCTGCATATGTCAGCTTATGATAGTGATGGATCTTTAAGAGATCAAGAAATGGCATATTTAAAAGCATTTTTAGAAGAACAAAAGCAATTGGGTAATTATGTTGTAGTGGGTGGAGATTTTAACCAAACTTTTCCAGAGGCAGCCAATTTATATCCAGTTAACTCTGATTTTTATGAAGCATATACGATTGAAGATGAATTTATACCTAATGGATATCGATTTGAAGTTGATTTAAGCGAGCCAACATGTAGACTTTTAAATCAACCTTATGACAAAGATTCAGAAAATACACAATATTATTTAATTGATGGATTTATCGTTTCAGATAATATTGAACTAACACAAGTAGAACCATTAACAGCATATAATGTCATGACGATTAATCATGAATTCTTATATAGTGATCACAATCCTGTTGTGATGAAATTTAAGCTGATAGATTAAATATTATAAAACAATTATATACAAAAGATAAAAACAATAATCATAAGGTTGTTTTTATTTTATAAAAATATCTATATAAGAAAAATTAATTTTTCGATTTATATAGACTTTTTTTTATTTATAAATTATAATATTATATATATTTTGAAATCTCTTCAAAAATGTTTCAAAAATGATTTATCTAGAAGTATTTAACACGTCCACAATTTTTATTTTATAAACTAAAAATCTTTTCTAAGAGTATTTGGAGGAACTATGAAAAAATCTTATGGACTATTAATTCTATCTATTTTTTTTATACTCATTTTTTACATTCTTAGTTTAATAAACTATGATTTATTTCATTTAATAAATGAAACAATTATGTTAATAATTGCTATTTCAATTTTTATAATTGGTAGTTTATCACAAGAACTAAACAAAAGTTCTCGTATGAAAATGGCTAGTTATATAATTATACTATCATCTTCAGTTATATTTTTACATGCACTGACATATAAAGGTATGAATTTGATTGATGGTATCGATTCTAATTTACCAACGCAATTGTGGATTATTGCAAATTATATATTATCACTTGGGCTCTTATTTATCGTTATAAATATTAATAAAGAGGTAAAAACTAATCTCTTGATATTTATATTTATTGGATTAAGTGCTTTTTTTGTTATACTTGCTTTTGTTGGATTATTTCCGAATTGCTATATTGAAGGATCAGGGTTAACACAGTTTAAAAAGGTTTCAGAAGTTATCATTATTTTTATATATGCATTTATAGTGTTTTTGATATATCTTAGAAAAAAATTATTTGAAACTGAAGTGTTTATCAATCTAATATTAGTTTTTTGCTTTCTTATATTAGGGGAATTTGTTTTTATCTTTTATGTAGATGTTTATGGGATATTAAATTTCAGTGGCCATATTTTTAGATTGATTGCATTTCTCATATTATTTAATTTCATCTATAAATGGAGTGTTAAAAAACCAATTGATAGTCTATTACTAGAATTGGAAGAAGATGAAACAGAAATATTAAATGCGCAAAAAGATACCAAAAGAGTTTCAGAAATATTCAAAAATAGCATTATGAACGCACCTGTTCCAATAATGATACATGTTGAAGATGGAACCGTATTAAACATAAGTGATACCTTTACAAGATTAACGAACTATACAAAAGAAAATATAAAAACCGCTTCTGAATGGACTGAAAAAGCCTATGGTAAAAATAAAGATGAAGTAATCGATTTTATTACTATGCTATATAAATATCCAGAAGCTAGACATGAAGGTGAATTTGAAGTAACTACAAAGGATGGAAGAAAACTTATCTGGAAATTTAATTCTGGAGTTATTGGCAAGTTATCTGATGGTAAAGCTGTTGCTATGAGTGTTGCTATAGATATAACTGATAGAATTGCTGAAGAGAATAAGATTATATATATGAGTACTCATGATTATTTAACTGATCTTTATAATCGTAGATTTTTTAGTGAGCAATATAAAAAAATGGATCATATAGACTTTTATCCTCTTGGTGTGATGATGCTTGATATTAATGGATTAAAGATTATTAATGATGCTTTTGGTCACAAAAGTGGAGATAGTGCTCTAAAAAAAGTTGCGAATATCTTGAAGAGCTCATTTAGAAAATCAGATATTATTGCAAGATTAGGTGGAGATGAATTTGCAGTTATTTTACCAAATATAACAGCTCCTGAGCTTGAATTGCTAAAAGATAGTCTTAAGAATAAATTATCTAATGAAAAAATAGAAAACATCGTTTTATCAGTTGCAACTGGATATGAAATTAAAAATTCTGGAGTTATAATGGATGCAGATGAAATCTTAAAATTTGCTGAAAATCATATGTATCGACATAAAGTTACTGAAGGCAAGAGTGTTAGAAATCATGCAATTAATGCTATTTTAAAAACTTTAACAGATAAATATGATAATGAAAGAATTCATTCACAAAGAGTAAGTAATTTATGCAAATGTATTGGTGAAGGATTAGGCATTAAAAACGAAGATTTAAAAGAATTAGAACTTGCAGGTTTATATCATGATATTGGCAAAATCTCAATACCCGATGCTATTTTAAATAAGCCTGGAAGATTAACAAAAGAAGAATTTGATGTTATAAAAACACACCCAGAAATATCTTATCAAATACTTAGAGCTGCTGATGAATATTCTGATCTCGCTATTCATGCACTACACCATCATGAGAGATGGGATGGCAATGGTTATCCTAGTGGATTAAAAGGAGAAAATATTCCATTGTTTTCTAGAATTATTTGTGTTGCAGATTCATTTGAAGCAATGACTGCCTTAAGACCTTATAAAGATAAAATGTCTGTTGAAGATGCAATTGATGAAATTATTAGATGTTCTGGTACACAGTTTGATCCGAAAATTGCAGATGCATTTATTAAAACATGTAAATTAGATTCTTAATAATTGTTTTGTAAATTAATAGAAATTAAGTTCATACCAGAGCATCTTTAAATGCTCTGGTTATTTTTTAATATAAAGCTATAAAAGTAATCATATAGTTAGCATTTAAATAATACAGAAAATGTATATATCATTTATAGAGATAAATTTTAATGATAATTCAAAAAAAATGGATTAATGCTTTAGTTATGGGGGATTCTCAGAATAAAATTTTCTTTTTTAATATAAATGTATAATGAAATACAGTATCCAAATCATGAGAAATCAGGTTAAAAAATCACTTTTTTAAAAATAAAATTACATAAGTGAAATTACGTATTGCAAACTGTAAAAAAAAGTATATAATGATGTTGAACATCAATAATTTACACTATGAAATCATAGAGTTTTAAAGTAAATAGAATAAGGATATACTGACATTAAAATGCAGATTAATCTTTATTGATCATATAGGTTTCACATTTAATTAAAAGTAGAAAGGAGAGATACAATGGGATTTAAACCTGAACAAAAAAAAGATTTTGGTAAAAAAGATGCAAAAGCTCCATTCAAACAAAATAATAAACAAGTACCTGCTGGGAAAAACATAAGTTCAAAAACAGTTAAAAAATAGATATATGTATATTTACATATGTATATGATATAAGGTATTATATCAAAACTATTTTTAATCAATAATGAATAACAGATGATTGTCTCAGAAATGGGAAATCATCTTTTTGTTAATAAAAGATTATATTTTTGGGAGTATTAATAGCTAGAAACCTAATACGAAATAATAGTTATTTATCTATTATTTAATAAGGAGAATAATAAAATGAAAAAAGTTACAAGTTTAATAGTTTTTATAGTATTTATGTTTTTATTAGTAGGGTGTGGATCCTTAACTAAAGATGAAATTATGACTGCCCATTTAGAAAGTGGCTCATCTATTAATTTAGATTCTAGTATGTATACATTTTCTAAAACAGTCAATGCATCCTTTGGAGACATTGATACATCATTAGAAGTTAATATCATATCAATTTATCTATATGAATATATTTCTATGGATTCAAATTCAGAATATGCTTATGCATACGTAATGGTTGAAGATAAGTATGCATTAAAAAATGGCGCTAGCTTATCTGTTGATTCTTCAAAATATATTATTATTTATTGTGAAGAAAATCAGTCAACTACAGCAAATGAAGAAATATTAACTGAAAATTCTATATCTATATTTAACGACCATAGAGTTCCTTCTGGACTAGAAGTACCTACTTTTGATTTGACAGAAATAATTTTAAGTAGTGTTAATTTAGATTAGATAATAAATTTAATGCATTATAAAGAAAAAACTCAGAATATTCTGAGTTTTATTTTTTTAATAATTGCATTAGGGTTTTCATTTCGTTTTGCGTAAGTTCTCTATATTTTCCAACAGGAACATCTAACTTAATATTCATTATACGGACTCTTTTTAAAGACACTACATTATATCCAAAATATTCACACATTCTTCTAATTTGTCTATTCATACCTTCTGTTAAGATAATTTTAAATTCTTTTGAACCTAATTTTTCAACAAGACAAGGCTTTGTTATTGTATTTAAAATTGGTACACCAGAAGCCATTTTATTTGCAAAATCGCTTGTTAGTACATGATCAACAACAACAATATATTCCTTTTCATGCGCATTTTCTGATCTTAGTATTTCATTAACAATATCTCCATCATTAGTCATTAATATAAGACCTTCAGAGTCTTTATCTAATCTTCCAATATGAAATATTCGTCTAGGATATTTCATGAAATCCACAATATTGCCTTTTATATTTCTATCTGTTGTTGATGTGATACCTAAAGGTTTATTTAAAGCAATATATACAAAATCATTATGAGGTTTTATATCTACGCCATTAACACTGACTTGATCATTATTTTCAACTTGATCTCCAAGTGAAGCTATTTTGCCATTTATTTTCACTTTAGATTGTTCTATTAAGCGATCAGCTCCTCTTCTTGAACAATAGCCTACTTCGCTTAAATATTTATTAATTCGAGTTCCCATTTTATATGTAAGTGATGAGAACTAACATATTTTTTATATTGTTATGAATTTGTAAGTTCATCATCTTATCCTTTCTTTATGAAATTATATGTATTATTATACCTTAAAACACATAAAAATTAATATAAAGAATACGAGTGCATAAAATATTATATATTTTGTGTTTTTTAAAATTTTAAAAATTTTTTTAAATCAAGTAGAAAATTTACTTTATATTTTAGCCTATCAGCGGTATAATAAATATAGTATATTTATTTATGCAATAAAAATATCAACATAGACAAGGAGTAAGAAATATGGATGCAGTTTTAATTAAAGAAAATGTTTATTGGGTAGGAGTAATCGATTGGAATTTAAGAGATTTTCATGGATATTCAACAAGTAGAGGGGGCACTTATAATGCATATCTTATTATTGATGAAAAAATCACATTAATAGATAACGTATATGCGCCTTTTGCAAATGAAATGATCTCTAAAATCAAGTCAGTCATTGATCCATCTAAAATTGATATTATCATTTCAAATCATAGTGAACCTGATCACAGTGGAAGTATTCAAGAAATTCTTAAATACGCAACACATGCTAAAATTTATGCATCGGGTCCTGCAGGTGTTCGTTCAATGATGGGAACATATCATGATATTGAAGTTTTACCAGTCAAAACTAATGAAACTCTAAATATAGGGAAAAGAACTTTGCAATTTATTCAAACACCTTTAGTTCATTGGCCAGATAATATGGTTACATATAGTGAATATGATAAGATATTATTCTCAAATGATATGTTTGGACAACACATTGCATCATTTAACAGATATGATGATCAATATGAATTATGTATTTTAATCGAAGAATTAAAGAAATATTATGTCAATATAGTATTGCCATATGGTGCACAAACACAAAGAGCATTAAATGCAGTTAAAGATCTTGATATTGAACTTATTTGTACAAGTCATGGTGCAATATTGAAAAAATATATTAAAGAAGCAATTGATGCTTATCAAAAGATGAGCACATATCAAAAAGAAAATAAAGCTGTTGTTGTATATGACACAATGTGGGGATCAACTGAAAAAATGGCTTTAGAGGTTGCTGAAGCTTTTGAACAATCTGGCATTGAAACATTAGTTCGTAATGTAAGAAAGAATCCTCAATCAGATTTAATTTACGATTTAATGGATGCTAAATATATCGCAGTTGGTTCACCAACTCTAAATAATAATATGATGTCATCAATTGCAAGTTTCTTTTGTTATTTAAGAGGACTTAATCCAAGAGATTTAAATTTTGTTGTTTTTGGTAGTTATGGATGGGGTGGCCAAGGAGTAACACACGCTGATAGAGATCTTGAAGAGATGGGGCATCATAGATTATGCAAACCTATTCGTATCCAATATAGTCCTTCAGATGAACGAAGAGCAGAATTAAAAGAAGAAATAAAGAAGGCAATTAAAGAATTTCAAGATAAAGAATAATTCAATAATAAATAAAAACGATATACCAATTGATATATCGTTTTTTTATTATGCTTTTATGGCCCATCTAAGTTTTGCTGATCTTGATCGACTATTAGAACTTTGTTCTTCCATAGATGGTCTTATTGGACCTTCTGATATTTCTTTATAGACACCTTGTCTATAATTGAGTTGGAAAGATTTTTTAACTAATCTATCTTCTCCAGAATGAAATGATAAAATAGCAATACGCCCTCCAGATTTAAGTGATTCTGGCAATTTTTCTAAAAAGTCATATAAAGATTCAAACTCATGATTTACATCTATTCTAAGGGCTTGAAACGTTCTTTGAGAAGATTTCTTTATCTCATCATCTTTACGATCTTTGTGTAAAAATGATAAGGCTTTTTGTATAGTGTTATATAGTTGAGTTGTTGTTTCTATCATATTGCCTTTTCGATATTCAGAAATGATCGCTTCAGCAATTTTTTCTGCGTGAGGTTCATCAGAATTTTCTATAAGCATACCTACAATTTCATCTTTTGAAAGTTCTCTTAAACGTAGGGCTGCAGACACACCTTTGTTTGGATTCATTCTTAAATCAAGTGGACCTTCAGTTTTAAATGAAAATCCTCTTTCGGGATTATCAATTTGCATGGATGAAACACCTAAATCTGCTAATACAAAATCAAATGGTCCTGAATCCAAAATGAGATAATCAATATCAGAGAAATTGATATTTCTTATAGATAATATATCTTCATTGTAACCAAGATTGAAGAGTCGTTCTTTTGTACGTTCTAATTCAATAGGATCTTGATCTATAGCATAGAGATGGCCACTTGGAGCGATTTTCTTGAGTATCTCTAAAGTGTGTCCTCCATAGCCAAGTGTTGCATCTAGTCCAGTTTGTCCAGGTTTAGGATTTAAAAAATCTAGAATTTCATCGACACATATCGGACGATGCATACCAGCAGGAGTGTTTCCTTTTTGCATCACTTTTTCTATAGTTTCAGCATATTTGTCTGGTTGAAGTTCTTTATATTTAGCATCAAATGTTTTAGGATGAGTCCCTTTATAACGTGGTCTTCTTTGATGTTTTTTATCTGAATTATCCATAAATAGTTTTCGCCTTTCTAAAGATATATATATATACTTTAAATACAAAATATATCATACCAAATACACCTATGAAAAGCAAACTTAATTGAATATAAGAAATATGAAGATATAATTAAAAACAAAAAATGCCACATACACATATGTACGTAGCATTTATTTAAATATATCGTTTACTAATCTTCAAATACCTCTTTAACTTGGCCAGCTAGATCATCAACTAATGAACTATTGGGAACAAAAACTTTTTCATCACTTAAAGTTGAATCATTATCATCACATGAGATTAAAGTTAAAACTAAAGTAAATAAAACTAAAACCAAAAGTAGTTTTCTCATTCTTCAATCACCTCTATATAAGCAGATATAAGGATATCCAAATCTTCTTCAATAATTAGGGAACCATCAATCATTAGAAACTCATTATTTAAATTATCTACAAATTTATAATTATGAATTACTAAATCTTCAATATAACCAATTGAAAATTGATCACCACTAAAGTCTTTGATGACACCTACGTTGGGATCAATAGTAATCCAAGATCCATAAAATTCACTTCTATAGGTCTCTAAGTCAGAAGAACCACTGTTATTAAGCCAAGTCGCAATATCCTCTCCTAGAGCATTTGTTACAATCATAATCGACCCAGAACCTTGTACGGGTTGATCCTCAAATATAAACTCCAAATTTCCCACATAAACCGTGATAATTTCATTAAGTTCTACTTGCCCATATAAAAATGAGGTTTCAAGTGGTTCTTCATCAATTAAAATATCAAATTTGAATGCGGAAACAATTCTAATGGAATCGAAAGGATAAGTCAAAATTTCTTCTGCATTTGAATCCATTTTGAATATAGTAAAAATACTGATGACTAACATAAACAATAATAGAATTTTTTTCATAGTAAGTCTCCTTTCAACCAAATTATATCACTTAGTTTACTATGCGAATAAAAAGTAAGGAATTCTTAATATAAATCATCTATTAATCATTGTTTTTAACTCTTTTTTTAGTCATGGATAATAAGAAACCTAAAACCACAGAAAGATATGCAGCCATTAAGACTCTATAATTTTCAGGTAACAAAAATGTTATCGTATGAGCTGGTATCCAAAACAAAGGAATAGTTTTAAGAACAACAAAATTTAAAAAATGCGGAAAATCAATATGATGTGTTACTTGTTCAAAAGGTACATGAATAACCTTTTTTAAGTTTCCATCACCTAATTCTATATATGTATCAGTTATTCGGTGGAATAACATAAAAGTAGGTGCAAAAAATATATTCATTAAAAAGCTAATCATAAATGCTGTAAGCAATGAAGCTATAAATGAAGCATTTTGAATACTAGGTAATAAATTTGCAGCTTGTGCACTAGCGACACCGCTTGAAAACAATTTAAAGATTATCACAAAAACCATACCTAAAAATCCCCAAACTACAAATTTAAGCAAAATTCCGTGATCTCCAAAATATGAACCTGTTTTAATTCTATGTACTAATCTTTCCCCAAGACTTGCTAATATAGCAGTCTTTAAAAATCCCATTAAATATGGATAAGAAGCAGTAGATTTTTCAAAAACTAATCTAGATTGTGGAATGATTACAATCAAAGAAAGACTGATAAGAATCAATACCCATAAAATATCACTTTTTTTCATGATTTCCTCCCAATATAAAATATGAAAAAGGGCACAACTTGCATACCCTTATCATATCATTAAATTCTTATTTTTTTATTTATTTTTACGATCACTATAATGCGTATGAAGTAAATGATGTGATAATTCTCCAAGAGGCTCTTTCAAAAAATCTTTATAAAGTGCAATAACCTCTGGATTTTCATGTGATTTACGTAGAGTCATACTGGCATCAAGACGATATGTTGAATCAATTCTTTCTTGACGAACTTTATTAGTTGTTCCATAAGGTTGTCCGCCACCACCAATACATCCACCTGGACAAGTCATGATTTCGATGAACGCATAAGGAGATGTTCCTTCTCTGACTTGATCACATAAGACTTTAGCCATAGATAGCGTGTGTGCAACAGCTACTTTAACCATTGAACCACCTAAATTAACTTCAGCTTCTTTAATGCCTTCTAAACCCCTTAATTCTTTGAAATCAAGGCTTTCTAAAGGTTTCTTATTAACGACTTCATAAACTGTTCTAATAGCAGCTTCCATAACGCCACCGGTTGCTCCAAAGATAGCTGCAGCTCCAGTTGTGATACCAAATGGTGAATCAAATGGAGTTTCTTTTAAGTTTTCAAAATTAATACCCATTTGCTTAATCATTTTACCTAACTCACGTGTTGTTAAAACAACATCGATATCAGGACTATTTTCATCAACACTCATTTCTTCACGTTTTGCTTCATATTTTTTAGCAGTACAAGGCATAACAGAAACGACAAACACATCTTTAGGGTCTAATCCTGCTTTTTGAGGATAATAAGATTTAGCAAGTGCACCAAACATTTGTTGAGGTGACTTACATGATGAGATATGATCTAGAATATCTGGATATCTTTGCTCAGCATAACTAATCCAACCAGGACAGCATGATGTCATCATTGGAAGTATGCCACCATTAGTTACACGTTGAATTAATTCATTGCCTTCTTCAATAATGGTTAAATCAGCAGTAAAATCTGTATCAAATACTTGATCAAAACCTAATATTTTCATAGCGGTTACCATCTTACCGGTAACGATTGTACCTATTGCTTGATTAACTTCTTCACCTAATGAAACACGAACAGCAGGTGCAACTTGTACGATAACATGTTTCTTAGGATCTGTTAATGCATGCCAGACTAAATCTGTATCATCTTTTTCTGTGATTGCTCCAACAGGACATACGCTTGCGCATTGCCCACAAAACGTACAAAAATCATCGTTTAAATCTTCATCAAACACAGCAGAGACTCTAGTTTCATGTCCCCTACCTAATATGGCTAGAACACTAGTGCCTTGGACATTATTACAGACATCAACACATCGTCCGCATTTAATACATAAATTAGGATTTCTAACAATAGCTGGATTGTTATCATCAATGTCGCATTTTTCAAAAACACTAGGAAATCTATTTTCATCAATTCCTAAATTTCTAGCTAAACTTTGAAGTTCACACTTCATATTTTTAACGCATGTTGTACAGTTTGTATCATGATTTGATAAGATGAGTTCAACTATTGTTTTACGTGCATTTAATACTCTAGGTGAATTGGTATTTACAACCATACCTTCACGAACAGGAGTAGAACAAGCTGAAGTTAACCCTTTTTTGCCATCAATTTCAACAACACAAACACGACAATCAGATTTAATATTTAAATCTTCATAGTAACATAAAGTAGGAATGTTCATACTATATTGTTTTGCTGCTTGTAAAATAGAAGTATCTTCCTTAACTGAAACTTTTACATTGTTTATTGTTAAATTTACCATGTTCATATCCTCCTTATCCTTTCTGTGGATGTTCAATACGATCGATATAATCGTCTCTAAAATATCTAAGTGATGAAATAATAGCTGTAGGTGATGTTTGACCAAGACCACAAAGGGAAGCTTGGTGAATCACACGAGCTAGAGATTCTAAAGAAATAATATCTTTGACAGTTGCTTTTCTTTCAATAAATTTAATAATCAAATTTGCTAATTGAATGTGACCTTCTCGACATGGTGTACATTTACCACATGATTCATGTTGGAAGAAGCGAACTACTTTGAGCAGAATATCAAACAAATCAAATCTTTCATCCATGACAATGATTGCTCCTGCACCAGTTTTTGATTCAAACTCTTCAAAGCGTTCATAATCAATAATCATATCAAGCATATAATCAGGAATAATTGGACCACAAGCTCCACCCAATTGAACCATTTTAATTTTACGATCTTTTTCAATGCCGCCACCTAGTTTATAGATGACATCACGAATAGGGACACCATAAGGTATTTCAAAAACGCCTTTATGTTTAACATTACCAGATAAAGAGATTAATTTTGTTCCAGTTGAAGAAGGTGTACCAATTTTAGCAAATTCTAATCCACCCATTTCAATAAGTGAAGGTATTGTTGAAAATGTTTCAACATTATTAATTAAAGTTGGCTTATTATGCAATCCAACAGAAGTAGGAAATGGAGGTTTAACTCTAGTTCTACCTGGTTTACCTTCAAGAGATTCGATTAAAGCAAATTCTTCACCACAAACATATGAACCTGCACCAGATCTAACTTCTATATCAAAATTAAATTTAGATCCTAGTATGTTTTTACCTAAATAACCATTTTTTTTAGCTTCATCAATAGACCATTTTAAAAGGCTAATCGATTTTTGATATTCGCCACGAACATAAATATAACCTTTAGTAGCTCCAGTTGCATAAGCAACAATAAGCATACCTTCTAAAACTTGATGTGGATCGTTTTCCATTAAGTAACGGTCTTTAAAATTACCAGGTTCACCTTCATCAGCATTACAAATGATGAATTTTTCTTTATTTGTTTCTTTAGCTAGACCCATCATTTTAATTGCTGTAGGGAACCCTGCTCCACCTCGACCACGTAAGTAAGCTTTTTCAACTTCCTCTATAATTGAAGTTTTTTCCATTTTTAAAGCTTTCTTTAAGTTTTTATACCCATCAAAATTAATATATTCATCAATGGATAAAGGATTAATCTTTCCAAATCTTTTAGATACCAATTTCATCTCTTTCATTACATGTACACCCGATACTCAGATAAAATCGCTTTAATTTTATCAGCTGTTAGATGCGTATAAATCTTATCGTTAATTCTCATCACAGGTCCAGCTTCACAACATCCCAAACAGCTTGTATACTCTAAAGTAAACTGTTTATTTGAAGTTGTCTCATTAACACGAATTCCAAGTTCCTTTTCTATAATATTTAAAACATTTACATCTGAACTTATATAGCAAGGGATATCCTTGCATACTTGAATGATGTATTTTCCTCGTGGTTTGTCTGAAAAGAATGTATAAAATGACAAAACACTACATACCTTACTTTCAGGTATGCTTAGATAATCAGCAATCTCTTTAATATCATCTTTTGATATGAAATGATCACTTTTTACGACTTGACATTCTAATAGAATTTCAAGTAGAAGATCTTCTTTCTTTTCGTATTTTTCTAATAATTCTTTTAACATTGTTTATCCTCCTATTTATAAGTAAAAAATAACAATTCAAAAAAATTGTTTGTGTGTCGGTTTCCTATGCCAGTTGTGTTTAAACGTAAGATGCTTTTAAAAGACTATTTGTGTAAAGTAGTCTAATAAGTTTTTAAAAAAGTAAAAACTCAAAGTTAAAAAGCTTCATGTCAATCAAAAAAAAGTTAGTTCCTCCATTTCTTCAGTTAAACGGTTTATTTGCCTTTACTATATAATGATTTAGTTTGAATGTCAATGCAATTTATAGGTATTATAATGAAAAAAAATAATAATACTTCACTTTTCTGGTTAATTTAATATAAAAGAATAAATCAAAGGTTTTTTGTTAAAATATCTAACTATTCAATAAAGATTAATAATATATTACTTTACTTTTCTTTTTGACTTAATACTTTATTAGATTGAATTAAAAAGGTATACTATAAATATAATTAAAGTAAGTGCTAGAATATGGAATTATAGCCATGAAAAAAACTAAACTTTTAGATCAATTGGACACATTGAGAAAAAGTTTAAATGAAGAAGATAGAACTAAGTTAATATGTAGTGATCAAGCACTATAAGAAATGTCTAAGAAAAATCCAGATAGATTCGTGATTTTTAAGAACATCTAGAATTGATAGAGGGTTTTTAGAGGTGAATGAACATCTTATATGAAATTCATTATTGCATATACTTAAAAAAACTAGGATGATTTAAGTGTGGCTGGAAATATAAAGATTTTTCTATATTTGAAAAAGATGGATGTGATACTATGTTTTCACTTTACGACTTATTTATGAGACCTTTAGAAAAAAGAGGAATCAAACAAGCCAGAAAGAGATTAATGGCTCAAGCTAGTGGTTCGGTACTAGAAATTGGTTCTGGAACAGGGGCTAACATAAAATTTTATAATTTTGATTTAATTACTGACTTAACGATTACAGATAAGAAATTATCAAAACGAATTAAGAAATTAGATCAAATACCTGCTAAATTTATAGAAGCCGATGTGTCTGCTCTTCCTTTTTCTGATGATTCATTTGACACAATCATTCATACATTAGTTTTTTGTAGTGTTAAAGATGTATCAAAAGGTTTACTTGAACTAGAAAGAGTTTTAAAACCAAATGGGAAAATCATATTTATAGAACATATCCTACCAGAGCATGGTTTTCTGAAAAGAACTTTTAAGTTTATAAATCCATTATGGAAAAGAGTTTCTTCTGGATGTAATTTAACTAGATCTTATGTAGATTCTTTGGAACAAGAAGGATTTGAAATCGTTGAATCAAGCAAGTTTATGAAAACAGTATTTGTTAGTGGCATAGCAATAAAAAAATAAATATATGTATTTATAATATAGAAAAGCATTTAATATGCTTTTTTTATGGGTCGAAAAATGTGAAATTTTGAGATTAAATCAATATAATATTCATAATATCTCTATAAATGTTACAATATTATAAAGAGGTGAACACATGAAAAAAGAATTAATAAAAACAAATTACTATGAAGCAGTCAACGAAGAATGGTTAAAAAACGCTGTAATTCCAGGTGATAAACCATCTATGTCTGCATTTTTAGAATTGCATCTAGGTATTGAAGATATACTACTAGACCTAACTGCAAAATGGGAAAAAGATCAAACAGGTCTAAATGAGAACACTAAGAAATTCATTAAACTTTATCAAATGACAAAAGATTTTGATAAGAGAAGTGAACTAGGAACAAAACCATTTGAAGTGGTTTTAAATCAAATAAATCAATTAAAAAACTTAAAAGATTTAGATAAAGCATTTAAAGACCTGACATTAGCATCTATAGAAACACCGTTTGGTTTTTCTGTGATGCAAGATTTCATGAATAGTAATAATCAAGTACTATATTTTGGTGCTTCAAGATTATTTTTACCAGATACTACTTATTACAAGGATGAGAAATCAAAAGCACAATTAATTGGACTTTTCACTCAAACAACAACACAACTATTAAATCTATATGGTTTTTCTAAAGAAGAAAAAGAAAAACTAATATCTGATGCTCTAGCTTTTGATGAATTACTAGTTCCAGTAACAAAATCAAGTGTAGAAGCTGCGGATTATGTAAAGATGTATAATCCTTTAAGTAAATCTGATGCTAAAAAATTAACTAAAAACTTTGATATCATGGGTAATGCAGAAGCACTTGTTAAACAAGATGTTGATCAATTAATCGTTTTAAATCTAGATTTCATCAATGCTTTTGATTCAATTATTAGTGATGAAAACTTTGAAATCATTAAATCATGGATGGTTGTTAATAATGCTAGAAGTTTTGCATCTGATTTAACAGATGAATTAAGAGTTGCTGCTGGAGCATTTGGCAGAGCTTTATCAGGTACTAAAGAAGCTCAAAGCAAAGAAAAATTTGCTTTTTATCAAGCTTATAACAGATTTAGCCAAGTCGTAGGTCTTTATTATGGAGAAAACTTCTTTGGACCAGTGGCTAAAGAAGATGTTAAAAAGATGGTTCATGAAATCATAGGTATATATAATGAACGTATTACAAATAATGATTGGTTAAATGAAAAAACTAAAGCAAAAGCAATCAAAAAATTGACTACCCTATCAGTTCATGTTGGTTATCCTGATGAACTACCTCCATATTATGATATGTTCGAAGTTAAAGGATATGAAGAAGGATCTAACATATTAAATGAAAAATTAAAGATGACTAGAATTATGTCTGAATTAAACTTTGAAAAATATAATAAAGCACCAAATAAAAATATTTGGCACATGCCAGCTAGTATGGTTAATGCTTATTATAGTCCTACAAATAATCAAATCGTATTTCCAGCAGCAATATTACAAAAACCATATTACTCTCTAGAACAAAGCCCATCTGAAAACTATGGTGGTATTGGTGCAGTTATGGCTCATGAGATTTCACATGCATTTGATAATAATGGTGCTAAATTTGATGAATTTGGATCACTAAGCAATTGGTGGACAGATGAAGATCTAGAAGCATTTAAGAAAAAATCTAAAGATATGATAGATTTATTTGATGGTGTTGAAACAGGTAATGGCGTTTGTAATGGCGAATTAACAGTTTCAGAAAACATCGCAGATAGTGGCGGATTAAGATGCGCTCTAGAAGCAAGTAAAAAGAGAAAAGATCATGATTTAGAAGGTTTCTTTAAAAATTGGGCAAGTGTATGGAGACAAAAAGCATCTCCTGAATATAGCCAATTATTATTAAGAGTTGATGTTCATGGTCCAACTATCTTAAGAGCAAATATGCAATTAAGTAATTTACCAGAATTCCAAGACTTTTATCAAATTACAGAAGAAGACAAAATGTATTTAGCTAAAGATAAGATGGTTAGTATTTGGTAATTAATTTAATATAGTTTAAAGAACATCTCAAAAATTTATTTTTATGAGGTGTTTTTTTTATCGCTTTTTGTTTTAATTTTTTTGTCATCAGGTTGAAAAAATGCACTTGAAATGTTAACTTCAAGTGCTCGTATTTTAACTGCAAGTATTTATTTAGAAAACATTTTTATAAAATTTGAATAGTAAACCAAAAATGTACACCTTTTTCAACATTTTTCACATGGCATTCAGATCGAAATTGATTAAGTGTTTGATTTACGATATAAAGTCCAAGACCTGTGGAACCTTCATGACGACTGCGTTCTTTACTTACACGATAAAACGGTTCAAATAGACGTTCAATTTCTTCATCAGGAATAGTAATTCCATAATTTGTAACACTGATAGTTAAATCATTTTTGTCTTGGATAACTTTGATTTCAATAGTTTCATTTGTAGGTGTATATTTTATTGCATTGGTCAATAGATTTGACAAAACTAATTCTAATTTTTGTGGATCCGAGAGTAATTCAACATGAAGCAAATCCATTTTTATCTCAAGTTCTTTTTGAAAAGCCAATAATTGTAAACGTGAGACAACTTGTTCAATTAAATTATCGATATAAAACTTTTGATAATATTGTTTATACTGTGGAGTATCTGATTGATAAACAAGCATCATATTTTTAATCATTTTATTCGTATTTTTTATTTCTTGTTGAATCAATTTAAGTTGTTTAGTTTGTTCCGCTTTAGTTTCAAATAGATTATGTTCCAACGCTTCAGAAGAAGCTTGTATCACACTTAAAGGTGTTTTTAACTCATGAGACATTCCGCGAATAAATTCTTTTCTTCTCTCATCATTTTTATTTTCAATTTCTAAGGATTGTGACAATTGTTTATTTTGTTTTGATAATTGTGATAAAGTCATTTCTAAATTGGCACTTAAAGTATTGATGTTGAAAGCTAATTCTTGAAATTCATCTTTTGTTTCAATTGTTATTGGGTTATGAGAGAAATCAAGATTGCTTAATTTTTTTGCAGCGTTATTTAGGGTAACCAGTGGTTTAGAAAATTGTTTTGAATAGAAAAAGGCAGCAATCATTAACACGCCAACAACTATGATGAAAGTATAAATGTTTAAAGTTCTTACTGCAGAAACGATGCGTGTTATTTGTGACATTGGATATACTGCAATCAATGTATATGGAGTATCCTCAATTGATGTGTTTACAAAATAAACAAGACTTTGTTCATTATTTGTTTCATTGGTGCTTACATAATAATAAGATGATTCACTAAAAACTGTCAAATCTTCATAGTTTTCTGATAAGATATTTAATATTTCATTTGAGATGATTGGATTTATTGGACTTTGAGTAGTATTTTTAATTACCTCAGAACTTAAGATCTCTCCTGTGATTGTAAATGTAGAGCTAAGATCTAAATCTGGTGAATAATCGCTAAACATAGGATTGATTCTCCCGCTACCAGAATGAATAATACGTTCACCATTCACACTCAGTGACACAGGGATATAGCGTTCTGTTGGCGCATGATATACAATTGTTGCATCTACTGTAGAACCAATTAAATACACATCATCGTGATTTGGCATATATATTTCATAAGTTATATTATCTTGTATGACTTCAACGATTTGTAGTTGCAGTAAGCCCAATTGATTTGTAAGACTGTTAGTAGGCACGAGTAGAGAAGTTGTTTGTGTTTCTTGTGAGAAATCCAATATAATTTCATTTATATCAGCTACGGATTCTAAAGGTAAAATATTTTCAATTTCATTTTTAGTCGTATTAATTGTACGATTCGTGTAAAATTGTTCAAATACTGTGCTTTGAAATAAAAAAATAACTAAGAAAATTAAAATATATAAGAGTGTTAACGATAAAAATAGTTTTTTGATAAAACTTTTTTTAATATTTTTGAACATTCAATTTATACCCCACTTTAAATATAGTTTCAATCATGTCGCCGTAAGGATTTAATTTTTTTCTGAGCATTTTAATATTTGTATCGACTACACGTTCTTCAACATATACATCCATACCCCAGACTTCATCTAAAAAATCGGCACGCGAAAGCACTTCATTAGGATTTTTTCCCATAAATACAAGCATATCAAATTCAGTTTTTGACAATTGCAATCGCTGATGATCAAGAGTAACCGTATGCGCGGGAATATTGATAGATACCTGGTTAAACTCTAAAATATGTCCATTTTGTTTATGTGAAGAGTCAATTCTCTGTAAAATCGCTTTAACTTTCATCACTAAAACTAGTGGCGAAAACGGCTTTGTAACGTATTCATCAATTTGTAATTCATAACCTTTTAGCTGATCTTCTTCAGTATCTAATGCAGTTAATAATATGATGGGGACATCGCTATCTTCGCGAATTTTTTCTGCGACTTCAAACCCATCTACTTTAGGCATCATGATGTCTGAACATACAAAATCAACATTATGTTTCTTAAAAGATAATATACCGTCTAAACCATTTGAAGCAGTCAATACAGTAAATCCTTCTTTTTTAAAATAGGATACCAATATTTCAAGAAGTGATGTTTCATCTTCGATTAGTAAAATAGTTTTATTCATAAAAAACACCTCGTATAACAACATTATAACAGTAATCTATCATTTTATGTGAGAGTTTTGTGAAGATGAAAAACTATCATTAGACAAATCAAAACATTACGATTAATCTTTTTTCTTTATTGATATAGTTTTTTCTATAATGATATTTGGATAACAGTCAATTAAAAAACACAAAAATATCACAACTTTTTTCAAAAGATTTAATATACTATGTTTAATAAAAAAAATATGGAGGAAAAAATGATTATAATTCTTATCATTATCTTGGCATTAATCGCTTATGTTTATCCGAAAATAATCACGAAAACATTTGTACCTACTACAATTTTATTCACTTTAATTAGCGCAACTGCATTTTTTGTTGACTTTTCTTTACTAAGTCCATTTAAAACTGGGTTTTTGGGGTTAGCATTTTTTATAATTGTCATGTTTGCAGGTGCTATGCCTAAACATTCAGTTTTGGAAAAGAAATTTAAAAGTGTCCGTAAAGAATACTCTATTTACGGATTCATTACAATTACACCTCATGCTATTTTATTTTTCATTGATATGCTTAACGAAACAATGAATTTTGAGTGGTTTGGTGTTATGACTTACTTAATTATGGTTCCCTTATTTATAACGTCTTTCTATATAATAAGGAAAAAGATGTCTAACAAAACTTGGAAAATATTACAAAAAGCATCCTATATTATATATTTACTTCTGTATATTCATTTAATTTTGTTTTATACAGGAAACAATATTTATCTATATACAGCTTTATTTGTTTTTTATGTAGCACTCAAAAATTATAATCATTTTTCTTTTTCAAAAACTGTCATCAGAAAATTGATAATTTCTAGTGTCGCTGTGGTACTTATTTTATCTATTGCTTATATAGGAACAGATGGTCAAATCATCGCATCTCATGCTGTTAATAAACTATACATGTCAGATTTATCAATTGAAGATGGAGTGTATTATGGATCAGCTGATGGTTATGAAGACTACACTGTTGTTGTTGAAGTCATCATTGAACAAGGCGTCATCAAGTCTATTATTCTACTTGATGATGGAAGTAGTGAGCCAAGAAAAGAATATGACTATACAGAAATCGCAAAAGATGTCATTGAAGAAATCATTGAAAAACAACACACAGATATAGATGTTGTTAGTGGGGCGACCCATACAGTTGATGGAGTCGTCAACGCTGTCTTAGATGCTTTACTAGAGCATTAAATGCATTTCATAACTCTATCACAACTAAGCACAACTTCATCACAACTTCATGCATCAAAGCATATAAAATAGAAGTATCTTAAAAAAAGAAAAGGAGAAAAACAAAATGAATTTATTATTAGCAGGTGTCATGTTATTTTCAGGAGGAAGCGTAATCGCAATGCAAAACGAAGAAATTAGCGATGTAGTCAATGATACAGTTGAACATGTTTCACAATATGTACAAAATCGTTTAGGTCGTCGTATAGCAGATACAGTATCAGAAACTGGATTTCCATATCCTCAAGAAGCTTTCTTATCTACATTAACAGAAGATCAAGTATTTGCCATCACATCTGAAATTGATGTCATCAACGCAACATATGATTGGTCAAATATGACAGAAGAAGAAATTAGTGTAGCACTTCAAGAAGTACATCAAATGCTTGATGACCTTTATACTGAACTTGGCGTTGAAGCACCACAAACTCAAAATCAATACCGTGGAGCAAATAGCAAAGCAAAAGGTAAAGCGTCAAGCGAAAATGCTGGAACATATGATGGCGAATGTCCATATGACGATATCGTCGATGATTCAGACATATTATAATTTAGAAAAATATTTATAAACTTATGTCTGATGAAGTTAGATAACTTAGTTTTTAAAAGATAAAAATTATTCACTATTCTATCACAACTAAGCACAACTTCATCACAACTTCATGCATCAAAGCATATAAAATAGAAGTATCTTAAAAAAAGAAAAGGAGAAAAACAAAATGAATTTATTATTAGCAGGTGTCATGTTATTTTCAGGAGGAAGCGTAATCGCAATGCAAAACGAAGAAATTAGCGATGTAGTCAATGATACAGTTGAACATGTTTCACAATATGTACAAAATCGTTTAGGTCGTCGTATAGCAGATACAGTATCAGAAACTGGATTTCCATATCCTCAAGAAGCTTTCTTATCTACATTAACAGAAGATCAAGTATTTGCCATCACATCTGAAATTGATGTCATCAACGCAACATATGATTGGTCAAATATGACAGAAGAAGAAATTAGTGTAGCACTTCAAGAAGTACATCAAATGCTTGATGACCTTTATACTGAACTTGGCGTTGAAGCACCACAAACTCAAAATCAATACCGTGGAGCAAATAGCAAAGCAAAAGGTAAAATGGCAAGCGAAAATGCTGGAACATATGATGGCGAATGTCCATATGACGATATCGTCGATGATTCAGACATATTATAATTTAGAAAAATATTTATAAACTTATTCCCTTACAAAAGAACTTATTCCTAGACACAACGAAATACTTGTGAATAGGATAGGTTCTTTTACTTTTAGTAGTGTAATAATTTAGTTTTAGTGCACTGCTACGGTTTTACTAAAAAACACCCAAGTTCAAATCCCCTCAGTTCTTGAGTTTTACTTCTAGTGTTTATGTAAACATAAAAGGTATATAAAAGACAAAAATCGACCTAATTTAGATCGATTTTGTCTTTTTTAACTTAAAGAGTTGCTTTTGATTAAACGCTAAATAAAGCCGTTTTAAGCGTTTACGTAATAAAAAGCAATTCGGTATGATTGAGATGGGTTGTATGACCTATTTTGCTACAATTTTACACCCCTAGCGAGAATTTTTACACCCCCACCTAAAAAAAATGCACCCCTAAAATACGGCTTTGTTTAGCCTTTTTATTTTGAAGAGATTTTCAAGTAGTATTTTCTTTGTGTCAAAATAGGTTATTCCACTATGTGCTTACTATGGGGTGTTGAACCCATACTTCCGTATTTAAATATTAGAATAGAATGTCTAACCCCAAATTCCAAAAAAGAATAAAGAACTTAGCCCCATTAGAATGACACCTACTACTATAAAGAATGAATGAACGTTGTCACCCCATAGCAGTTTTGCTCTTGCTACAAAGAGTTTATAGATAATAAACTCACTTTTCTTTAATGCGCTCACTAGTAAGAATAAACCAATCAACGCCATTAAACTACCCCATAAATAATTCATTTCTTTTCCTCCTTATTATTATCTATTTTTATTTTGTATAAAACTTGCTTTAAATCCATGATATCAAGGATATCTCTAACCACTATTGATTGTTGATCAGTTGTAAATATTTTTAAGTATCCAACATTTTCATAAATACGTATGCCAGTATAAAACTGATACTTTTTTATCTCAAACTTCTGAATTCTACTTTTGTCAATCGTAGGATTTCCTTTGGAAAACATAATTTTATCATGATATACGTCAAACAAATCGTTTGGTAAATTTAAATAAATGTATCTCCAACGGGAAATGACATACAGCATAAATAACAAAAAGACTGTAAACAATCCAAATCCAAATGCGAAATGCCATGTTAAGATTTCAATCGTTGATATGTAAGCTGTTGTAATAATCATTGCTAGTGACAAGAAAATCAGTAAACCGATAAAGAAATCATAATATTTCCTCATTCTTAGATCTTTTGATGCTGTGTAAATCAACCCTTTATATAACACATCTGTTTCACCAACAAACAATTCGTCATGTGAAATATGAAATATTTTTGTCATTTCTGTAATTATTTGAAATCCGGGTTCAGACAAATCATTTTCCCATTTAGATATTGTTTGTGGTGTAACATGAAGTAAAATGGCCAAATTCTGTTGACTCATATTATTCTTTATCCGATTCGATCTGATTCTTTCACCAAAAGTCATAGAGACACCTCCTTTACAATGTCCATTATACTATATTTTTAGTTAACTATTCTCAACGTTTCATTGATATGTAATCTTTTACCAATAATCTCTATGCTATTTTCGCTACAATTTTGATTTTTCTTAGTAAATATGATATCCCAAAACTGATGATAAACCCAAGAATGAACACCAATACTCCTTCTAAAATACCGTTAAAATCAATTCTATAGAAGATACCCTGTAACGCTGATACTACTCCATAGTGCAGTATGTAAATCATAAAAGCATTCTCAGATAGAACAATTAAAAATTTTGGTTCTTGATTTAAATGATTACTAAATAATGCTATCAGCCCTATTGTGATCAAAACAAACATTAGCGTTGTTAGAACATCACCAATATAATAGAGTATTTCAAAATGAGAGTTCATTAATAATAGCGCAAAAAATAGTCCAGATATAATTCCTAACACTAATATGAAAATATAATTTTTCATTCGATATCTCTGTACAATAAACGTATTTTCAATTCCGTTTCTTCCTAGTACTATTCCAAATAGATACATCATAAAATAAACTGGAACACGTCCAATTTGAGCACTGAAAGGTCCAAACAATGTAACAAAATCATAACCTAAAAATAAAGAGCCAGTTCTATATAACAACAAACCTAAAACAAGCATAGTTACTAAAAAAATCACCTCATTCTTACGAAGTAGTTTCGATACTTTATTCTCTTTTTTAAAGAATGGAGAAATCACAGTGAAAATAACATTGAACAGTAATAGCACCCATAGAAACCACAAATGTTGAGTAGGAAAAAAATTTATAACAACGAATTCATAGTATCCTGCGAAATTACTTAAACCAAAATTAATGTTTGGATCAGTTCCCTTGAATACTTCCATTAGATAAAAACCAACGATATTGACTGTATACGTAGCAATAAAAAATACTGCCACTAATCGTAGTAATCTTGACAACAAATAGGATACTTTTCCTCTTGAAACTAAACTTTTATATGCAAACAGACCTGCAATGAAGAAAAACGTATACATAAAGAAATTATCAAATAAGACTGTCACATATGAAAATATTATCGTTCTATTTCCATCATGTATGGGTGATGCCGTTCCTGATGGTGTGAATGCTAAAAACGCATGATGTGCTACAACAAACATTGTAAGCATTAATTTCAAATAACTAATTCCATTGTATTTTTTCATATTAATCCTCCTTAGACTTTCAAATAATATTCATTAGTATAAATTGATTTCTAAAGAAAAACTATCAACGTTTCATTGAATCACTTGTATTTATTTAATTATAAACTAAATATTATTGGTAATCGTGTAAATCCATTTTAAATCGTGTATTTTGAAATGTAATCGTGTAGCGTAATCTATTTTTCTACTGATTTTGTATCAAAATAGGTAATTCTCTACCTATTGAGTTACATATTTTAACACAACACTAATAACTAGAACTGGCTAAATAAAGACAAAAAAGCCTGATACCTAATCGTATCAGGCTAATGCTTTGCTAATGGTGGAGATGAGGGGAATTGAACCCCTGTGCAAAACACTTCATAACATACTTTCTACATGTTTATTTTATTTATATTTTCTTATGGTTAACTAAACAAACAAAAGTCAAACATTATATCCTAAAGTATTCGTTTAACAGACTAGGAAATCTGAGAAGTATAACTTACTGAATTGGACCGTGTATGAACCGTAAGTAAATTCATAGTTGGCTCGCACCTATTCTTAGGCAGCGTAAGAAAAATTTTGGTTTCCGGTTATTAGATAACCTCGGCTTTTTTACATGAGCAACCATGACATGCTTATATGTTATTCCATGCCGTGACGAATCCAGAACATCCCCAGCGGATATATATTACAATAAAAGATGATAAATGTAAAGAAAAAGTGAATAAAATAGCTAAATCGGACATATACGCCCTACTCAAACTTCAAAATTCATTATATAGTACACTTGAAGACAAATCATTTGTCTAAATAAAGGTGTGTTAGTATGGTATCTGTGCTACTAAATTTAGTGGAGGGGGATATCCATCCTAAAGCCTACAGGGCAATAAACAATTTTATTATTGTTGCCCTTTTTATTTAATAATTTCATCCTTTATTGTATAATGTATAATGTACGATAAAACGATATTCATATATATGATATGCAAAATATATCTATGATATAATGATAAAAACAATAGAATGGAGAACAAGATGATCAAAGGAATAATTTTTGACATGGATGGAACCATATTAAACACTATAGACGATATAAAAGATAGTGTAAATCATGCGATGAAAATTTGTGATCTACCTTTAAAGACCCTGCAAGAAGTTAAAGATGGTGTAGGTAGAGGTGCAATCAATTTAATAGAGGATGTTGTTCCAAAACATTTATCACAAGAAGATATAAAAATAGTATATAAAATCTATCAAGATCACTATGATAAAAACTCTAATCATAAAACAGGACCTTATCCTGGTATTTTAGCATTATTAAAAAAATTAAAAGAAATGAATTATAAATTAGCAGTTGTTTCAAATAAGCATAAATATTTAGTTGAAGAGCTCAATCATAATATATTTAAAGATTACTTTGACTTTTCTATGGGAGAAGTTAAAGGTGTTCCTATAAAACCTGAACCAGATATGCTATATATGGCACTTGATCATTTAGGTTTAAAAAAGTCTGAAGTCCTCTTCATTGGTGACTCAGATGTTGATATGATAACAGCTAACAATGCAGGAATCACCAGTGTAGGTGTTACTTGGGGATTTAGATCAAAGGACGTCTTGATTAAGCATCAAGCTTCATATATCATTGATCAACCAGATCAATTATTAGAAATTATTAAAGAGGTAGAATAAAATGGCAATGATTAAATTAGATCAAGTATCAAAATATTATCGTTCTGAAGATACAGTATCTGTTGGGATGAAAAATATTAGCCTAGAATTTGAACTAGGTGAATTTGTTGCGGTTACTGGTGAATCAGGAAGTGGGAAATCTACACTACTTAACGTTATTAGTGGACTAGATGGTTATGAAGATGGTGAACTTTTCTTATTTGGAGAAGAAACATCACATTATACGATTGCTGATTGGGAGCGTTATAGAGGCACATATATAGGTTTTGTTTTTCAAAGTTATAATATTATTGATTCTTATACAGTCTATCAAAATGTCATGCTTGCATTAGAAATTCAAGGATATGATAAACATAAAAGAAAACAAAGAGCATTAGAACTTATTGATCAAGTAGGTCTAACATCACATAAAAACCATAAAGCATCTAAATTATCAGGTGGTCAAAAGCAAAGAGCTGTTATTGCAAGAGCACTTGCAAAAGACTGTCCTGTTATTGTTGCAGATGAACCTACAGGTAATCTTGATTCAAAATCTGCAGAACAAGTTATGGATTTACTTTTTAGTATTTCTAAAAATAAATTAGTTATCGTTGTAACCCATGATTATTCACAGGTTCAAGCGTATGCTACTAGAAAAATTAAAATGCATGATGGTGAAGTTGTAGAAGATAAACCGATTAAAAAGCCTGAAAAAGTAGAACCAGGCAAGGTTATACAACCTAAACGCATGCCGTTTCTATCACTTTTAAGATTTGCAGTAAGAAATCTTTTAGCAACTCCTAAAAAACTATTTTTCTTGATGATTATGCAAATCTTGGTCATTGGGGTATTTACAATTGTTTATACAAATCAAATTAGTAATATAAGAGAAATAGGGTTAGAACAATCTTCAGTCTATCCATCAGTACCAGAAACAAGACTCATAGTAGAAAAAAGAGATGGTACAGCTTTTACAGCTGCTGAGATAGAAGAATTAGAAAGCAATAGAAGAGTAGAAGCCGTTTATCCAAATGCAATGAATTTTTATAATGAAACTAGTTTATATGTCGTTAAAGAAAATCAATTTGAATACGGTAGAGCAAATGTAGATGGCACTGATAGTGTGGTTTCCTTAAGTCAAAGAGATGTTGACGGAGAATTACCTGTATTAGCTAATGAAATCGTCATGAGTGCGAATTATGATTTCAATGTTGGTGACACAGTAGTCATCAATGTAGGGAATGCATATTATTGGCAACCTGAAGGCGCAAGTACTATATCCGTTGGTACATTTGTTGTTAGTGGTATTGATAAACAAGATAGAGATATCATTTATTTTTCAGAAGCATATCTTAATCAGCCATCAGCAAATGAATCATTAATTGATTATCAAAAACTTTCAAATTTAAGCGATAGAATAAATTATGAATTAATGATCAACTTTGATGGTGATCAAATGTATGGGTATAGAAAAGAAGGAACAAATATCACTGAGGATATCCTTTTTGATGGTGGTGGGACGCGTACAATTTTAACAAATCAAACTATCCAATTTAGCATATATGATGTAAATTATCAATCACAAATTTCTATGACGTTAACAGGATTAACATTAAATGTTCCTGAAGAGATATATTATGGTTTTACAGTAAATCAAAATACACATGATGATATTAGAGATTATTTTTTAACTTTACTAGAAAGTACATATACTATAGAACCAAAACAATATGTATCAGTTAGTGTTAGTGGATTTTATGCAGGGAATAGATTATTAAACACTTTAGATTCAGATGCATATAAGATATATTACCCAGCTAACATTTCTGGGGCTATGAGAGAAATACAAGTCTTTTTTGCAAGTTTCTTAGCAGTCATCTTATTGACTTTATTTGGCATGTTTTTATATTCAATTGTACATGCAGTTACTAAGAATGTCATGAACGCAAGGAAAAAAGATTTTGCGATCTACAGGTCTATTGGAGCAAATAAGGCAACACTTGCACAATTGGTAGTTATCGAGCAGGTGATGATGTCTACCATTGGATTTGCAATTACCATATTGTTAATAACAGTTTTAAGCAACAATATATATGTCTTAACTGCAACGATTAAGTACATGGAAGTTAAAGATTATTTCATCTTGTTAGGTGCATTCATGTTCTTTGGTGCATGGCTTGGTTTAAGATTTAATAAAAAAGTGTTTAATCAATCAGTTATTGAAACACTTACACAAAGTAGGGGTGAATAATCATGATTAAAGTTAATCAGTTAAATAAATACTTTAATAAACGTAAGAAAAATGAAATTCACGTCTTAAATGATATCACTGTAGAATTTCCTGAAAAAGGATTAGTCGTTCTACTAGGACCTTCAGGCTCTGGTAAAACAACACTATTAAATGTATTAGGTGGACTTGATAAAGTTCAAAATGGTTCTATTGATTTTGATGGCAATATGATTATGGGATATGATGTTCATACATGGGATAAAATTAGAAATGAATATGTAGGATATATTTTCCAAAATTATAATTTATTACCAGAACTTTCAGTTTATGATAATATAGCATTTGTTTTAAAGATGATGGGAATCAAAGATCCTGAAATTATTGATCAAAGAGTGCTCTACATTTTAAATGCAGTGCATATGTATCCATTTAGAAAGAAAAAGGCATTACAGTTATCAGGTGGTCAACAACAAAGAGTTGCAATCGCAAGAGCTTTAGTTAAAAATCCTAAGGTAATTATTGCAGATGAACCTACTGGTAATTTAGATAGTAAAAATACGTTAGACATTATGAATGTCATCAAACAAATATCTAGTGAAAAACTAGTTGTTTTAGTGACACATGAAAGACATATAGCAGAGTTTTATGGAGATAGAATCATCGAAGTTAAAGATGGTCAAATTATTTCTGATGTAGTTAATACATCATCAGATGATCATAATATCGCAAAAGATGATACGATTTATTTAAAAGACTATAATCATATTGCAGATGATTCACAACATGGCGTTAATCTAAGTTTATATTGTGATGAAGAAGATGATTTAAAAGATGTTGATATTAAATTGATTGTAAAAAATAAGACACTTTATTTGGATGTTAAATCACCTTATAAGAAAATGAAATTTGTTGATCAACATGCAGGTGTTGTTATTAAAGATGAACACTATGTTAAAAAAACAAAAGAAGAATTGATAGAAACTACATTTGATACAGATATGCTTGATAATAAAAATGTGGATAGACAATCTAAACTAATGGTTTCTATTAAACAATCCCTATGGTTAGCATTCCAAAAAGTATTAAAAACAAGTCGTAAAGGTAAATTGATGTTATTTTCATTCTTAGTTGCTGGTATGGTTATTGCTGTAACAGTCTCAATGTTAGCATCAGTAGCTATTCTACAACCAGAACAATACATGAGTATGCCTGAAGGCTATGTCTTAGTTTCAAGAGTAAGTACATCAACTCCTTTTGATGAAGCTGAGTTATTAGCACTTAAAGATGCTGATGATGATTCATTTTATATCAATACGCTTGGTCAAGCTCAATTACAGTTTGTTCAACCTAATGGTTCGCTATCTTCTGTAAGTTTTAGTGGTCAAATTGAATTGACTGATCATGTTACAAAACGTGATCTTGAATATGGAGACTTACCTATAAATGATAATGAAATACTAGTATCTCAATTAATTGCAGATACGATGATAGATGGAAGTTTATTTATGGGAGGACCTCAAGGACAAGAAATTGGTATTTGGTCTTATGATCATTTAACTAAAGAAGAAGTAAGTATTAATGGCGAAAATATTAAGATAGTCGGTATTGTTAAAAGCGATCTTAATTTAGTATATATGTCTGAAAGTTTAGCTAATCTATACTTTAGTACAAAAAATAACTTTGGTGCTTTACCATATACATATTTTGATCAAGATTTAGTAGCTGGTAGTCAACCAGAAAAAGGTCAAATTTTAATATCTGAAACTTATTATCAATTGATTTTTGGAAATAATGATTATACAGCAGGTTTTCCTAAAGCAATGGTTGGTCTTGATATTGATGAAATAGCAGGAGTTTTTGCAGATCAAAGTGATTATAATATCGTTGTTAGAAATGATGATTTCAATACCCTAAGACTACAAAGCACTGATACATTTGGTTTTTACGTTTACTCAGATAATAGTGCTCAATTGGCACTAGATATTGAAGATGATCTTGGTTATAAATCATATGATGTATACCAAGAAGCTTTAACCAACGCAAAAGAAATGAGAGCGGATGTTATTGTTCCGACTTTAACGACTTCCGCAATTCTAATTGGCTTTGCGATGGTTGGATTCTATTTCGTTATTCGTTCAAGTTTAATTTCAAGAATTTATGAGGTTTCAGTATATCGTGCATTAGGTGTTAAGAAGAATGATATCTTTGTATCCTTCATTGTTGAGATTTTTGTATTAACAAGTATTTCTACATTAATAGGATATATTATTGCATCTGTGAGTTTATCAAAATTATCTAATGGATTAATAGGAGAATTTAATTTCTTCTTAGTAAATCCTTTAACATTTTTACTTGGATTATTAATAGCTTATGTGATCAATATGTTGGCTGGAATTTTACCAGTTTATCTATTGTTAAGAAAGACACCAGCACAAATATTATCTCAATACGATATTTAAAATTAAAGAAGAGGGATTATATGTTCGAAAAACTAAAAAATATGTTTATGTTTAAGAATACTAGAAGACAAAAAATTATATATTTAAGTATTTGGACGATTTTTACTGGACTTATATTTATCTCTATATTTGATTCATTTGATGATAAGGTTTTATTAATTGCACTTTATGTATTAACTTGGATTATCAATTTATCCTTAGCTTTACTACCCATTAGAAATAAGGATTAATAAATAAGTTCTTATAAATAAAAAAAGGCTCAATAGAGCCCTTTTACTATAACCAGGTTGTAATATCTTTTGAATCTAGTCGAACTGAATGATAACCATCTTCAGCTCTTTTACCAATCGATAATATCATGACAGGTTTATATCTGTTTTTATCAATCGATAAAGCTTCTGCAATCTCTTCATGTTTAAATCCACCAATTGGACATGTATCATATCCATGTGATCTTGCAACATGCATAAGTTGCATTGAAACTAAACCTCCATCAAGCCATCCAGTTTTTTCTATAGAGATTTCTGTAAGATTATCTACCATGTTTGAAATTGATCTGAGTTGTCTTTCTTTGACATCTGATGGCATGATTTTATGATCAATAGCTTTATCAAATATTTTTTCTGCATATTGAAATTTTTTTAAGTCTGTAAATATGCAAATCATTGCTGCTGATGTATCTAGTTGTGATTGATTACCATATAATATAGGTCTTAATTTTTCTTTTGCTTCAGGTGTTTCTACTATATAAAATCTCCAAGACTGCATATTCATTGATGAAGGAGCACGAGTTGCTTTTTCAAGCATTTCTGTCATTTCAGTTTTTGATATTTTTACAGTTGGATCATATATTCTAATGGATCTTCTTTCTAATAATTCTTTCATTATTTAACCTCCTTTAATTCATATTGATTATAACATTTATATTATTTTATTAAGTGCAAAATGCTTAAATTCTAAAATTAGAAGAACAAATTTATGAATTATTTTTATAAAATTATGTGAAAGCTAATTATAAGATTTCTTTGTGATATAATGATTTTGAAAGGGTGATTCATATGACAACACATTTTATTTTAATTAGACATGGTGAGCCTCGGTATGATGAAGTTACTGATAAAGGATATGTAGGTATGGGCTATGAATTTGGCAAACTTACAGAAAACGGAATTGCTCAAGCAGAAAGCAGAGCAAAAGATCCTCTACTTCAAGATTCAGAAATTATTATATCTTCACCTTATACACGTGCACTTCAGACAGCAGCAATCATTTCTAGACAAACGGGTATTAAACTTGTTGTAGAACATGATTTACATGAATGGATGCCAGATACTAAATTTATTTATGATTATGAAGTAAGTGGTGCTTTTCAAGAATATTTCGAAGCAGAAGGCAAAAGAAATGTTGGTCATAAGTTCCGTTGGGAAGCATATGATGATTTAAAGAAAAGAGTCCATTTAACATTATTAAAATATAAAAACTACAAGCGTGTTATCGTTGTATGTCATGGTATTGTTATGTCTTCATTAACAAGGTTTGATGATATTATTGAACATTGCGGTGTTAGAGAAGTAGATTTATAATGGATATTAAAAAACTAGAAGCTTGGTATGAGTCAAATCATCGCAAGCTTTTATTTAGAGAAACATCGGATCCTTACAAAATATGGGTATCAGAGATTATGCTTCAACAAACCCAAGTTGAAACTGTCTTACCTTTTTTTAAGTCTTTTATTAAAAAGTATCCGACTGTTGAAAGATTAGCAAAAACAGATCAAGAAACTTTAAAAAAAGATGTTGAAGGTCTGGGATATTATAGAAGATTTAAATATATGTTATTAGCTGCAAAACAAATCGTAGATAAAAATTCAGGGTTTCCAAGTAAGTATCAAGATGTTTTAGCACTTCCTGGTGTTGGAAAATACACAGCAGGAGCAATCATGTCTATTGCTTACAATGAGCCTTATAGCGCGCTTGATGGAAATGTTATTAGAGTTTTATCAAGATATTTGAATCTTAATGATGATTTTAGAGTAGAAAAGAATAAAAAGAATCTTGATCAAATCAATCAAGAGATTATAGAATCTGCCAGACCGAGGATTTACACACAAAGTTTAATGGAATTAGGGGCATTAATCTGTAGACCTAAAAATCCTAAATGTGAGATCTGTCCATTAAATGAACATTGTATTGCTTATGAATTAAACATTCAAGAAACTCTTCCTGTTATGGCGAAACTTAAGGATAAAAAAGAATTTAATTACATAACATTAAAGCTTTATGATAAAAACGATCAAATTGTATTAAGAAAAAGAACAGAAAGTTTACTTGAAGGTATGTATGAATACCCTCAATTTGAAAGTGAATCTATATTTGATGTCATCTCAACTTTAGAAAGTAATGGCGTAGTTATTGATGTCATCAATAAAGAAATGAATTACAAACATATTTTCACCCACCAAATTTGGTATATGAAAGTATTTGAAGCTAGATTACTTAAAGGTAAGGATTTATCTTGGATGATGGTTGATAAAGAAAAAATCAAACAATTACCAATGGCTGTAGCTCATCGTAAAATAAAATGAAAGTAGATGATTATATGAAAAATGAATTATTAATTGAAAAACAAAACTCGTCTAAAGGTTTACTAGAAATTATCACAATGACAAATGACAATGCAGAAGTTGTATTGATATCCAATGGTGCAGGGATTTTTTCATATGAGTATTTAGGCAAAGATTTAGTCATTACACCAGCCTCAATTGAAAGCTATATTAAAGATAGCGCATATTATGGGAAGACCATAGGTAGAACAAGTGGACGTTTGGTTATGCCAAGTTTTAAAATAGATGATAAAGAATATCCAATCAAGGCATATAATTCAAAATACACTCAACTACATGGTGGAGCAACAGGATTTTCAAAAAGAAACTTCTTCGTGACTCATGTCGATAAAAATGATGAATTTGTTAAAGTTGTTTTAAGATATGTCTCAAAAGATTTAGAAGAAGGCTTTCCTGGAGAACTAACTTTAGATGTAGCTTATCAATTAAATTTAGATGGATATCTAGATATTACGCATGACGCAACATCAACAAAAGATACTTTATGTAATATTACCAATCATGCATATTTTAATTTTGATCAAAGTCAAGCAACGATATACAATCATGAAATTAAAGTAAATGCTTCTCATTATTTAGACATAGATGATGACAATATCATTAAAGCAAAAAAAGATGTGTCAAATACAGCATTTGATTTAAGAAAAACAACAAATTTTAAATCTGCTATAGATAAAATGCAAAACACATCATTTAGTGGATTTGATCACACATGGATTTTTGATTCAAATGAAAATGATATAAAAGCCAAAGTTTATGATCCAGCAACAAAAATCGGATTAAATTTATATACATCATACCCTGCGGTTGTAATCTATACGCACAATGTTGTATCAGGTATTGATTTAAAAGGACCTTTCGATGCTAAAGCTAAACATTGTTCATTCACATTAGAATGTCAGTTTGAACCAGGTGGCATACATCATAAAGGCCTAAATCAAGCGATTTTAAGAAAAAACGAACACTATCATCACACTATTAAATTTGAACCATATAAAAAATAAAAAAGATGGGAAGCTTAGCTTCCCATCATTTCTTTAAAGTGTTTGTTTTTATTAAAATAAATGTATAAAGGATATCCAACAACATACATAACAACTGCTTCACCTAAGAATACCCATGAAGCAATTGGAAGAAATGGTATATCATTCATCAGTGATATCATTAATCCAATAACTAAAGCATTACTTAATGCTGGGAATATGAGTGAAATGAGCTTATATTTACTAAATATCATCATAAGAACTAGTGCTAGGAAACTTGCTAGTGTTCCAAATAATGCATCGACTAAACCATAAGGACTCATCAAATAGTTGGCTAAAAATGTACCTATTAATAATCCAACAATGCTTTTTTTATCAAAAAATACTAAAATTAACAAAAATTCAGCAATTCTAAACTGTATGGTTTCAAAGCTTAAAAATTGGAAAATGAAGACCAATACGACATAAATTGAAGCAATCGTTGATTGCTTAATAAAATCTTTTAATTCAAAGTTTTTCATGTTTTTAACTCCCTGTTTTTTTTTAGCTGGTTTCCTAGGGTACAGCTAGTTTTACTACTATACAATTGTATCAAAACTATGTTATAATTACAAGAGCAAAGGAATGATCTAAATGAGCATTAAATTTGAAGTATTACATACGTGTAAACAAAGTGGAGCAAGACTAGGTAGACTGACCACACCTCATGGTGTATTTGAAACGCCTTTTTTTATGCCAGTGGGGACACAAGCAACTGTAAAAACATTAACACCTGAAGAAATTAAAGAAGTTTCTGAAGGCCTTATATTAGGAAATACATATCATTTATGGCTTCAACCAGGTGCAGATATTGTTAAAGCACATGGTGGCATTAGAGGATTTATGAAGTGGGATGGAGCACTATTAACAGATAGTGGTGGATTCCAAGTTTTTTCTTTAAGTAAAACAAGAAAAATTACTGAAGAAGGTGTGCATTTTAAGCATCATAAAAATGGATCAGATCTTTTCATGTCTCCCGAAGATTCGATTAGAGTTCAAGAAGACTTAGGTGCGGATATTATTATGAGTTTTGATGAGTGTCCACCTCCATATGAAACTTATGATTACATGAAAGATTCAGTAGATAGAACTTTAAGATGGGCTAAAAGAGGAAAAGTTGCACTAACAACTGATCAAGCACTTTTTGGTATTGTCCAAGGTGGATTGAATAAAGAGTTAAGAAAATATAGTGCTGAAGAACTCATGAAGATGGATTTTCCAGGATATTCTATTGGTGGATTGTCTGTTGGTGAAACAAAAGAAGAAATGTATGACATGACAAAATTTCTTAATCCAATTTTGCCATTTGATAAACCTAGATACTTAATGGGTGTTGGTTCACCTGATGATTTAGTAGAAAATGTAATCAATGGAATTGATATGTTTGACTGTGTCCTACCTACAAGAATTGCAAGACATGGGACAGCTTTAACAACTCAAGGAAAGGTTGTTATTAAAAACGCGACCTATGAAAAAGATTATGAAACACTTGATCCTGGATTACAAACACATGTTTCAAAATATACTAGAAGTTATATTAGACACTTATTTAAAGGAAATGAAATCTTAGGAATGCGATTAGTCACTTATCAAAATTTGGCTTATTTAAAGCATTTAATGACAGAAATTAGAAAAGCAATTAAAGAAGATCGTCTTTTAGATTTCAAAGAAGAGATGAAGAAAAACACGAATTATTTCAAAACAAAATAAATATCTTTATTTTAAACGGTAAATCGTGTAAAATAGATATAGTAACTAGGAGGGATTTACCTATGGTATTCGGAGAAACAGATAATTTCAATCAAAAACCAATTATAAAAGTTATTGGTGTCGGTGGCGGCGGCGGTAATGCAATCAATCGTATGATTGAAAATGATGTCAAAGGCGTCGTTTTTGTTGCCATGAACACAGATGCTCAAGTTTTAAAAGTATCGAAAGCAGAAACACGTGTTCAACTTGGTAAATATTTAACTAGAGGATTAGGTGCTGGAGCAAAATCAGAAGTCGGTAAAGAAGCCGCTCTCGAATCTATTGATGAAATAGAAGATGTTTTAAAAGATGCTGATATGGTTTTCATCACTGCTGGTATGGGTGGCGGAACTGGAACAGGTGCTGCACCAATAATCGCTAAAAAAGCTAAAGAGATGGGTTGTTTAACAATTGGTATTGTAACAAAACCATTTGCTTTTGAGGGACCTGCAAGAATGCAAGCCGCTATATACGGTCTTGAAGAGTTAAAACCTCATGTAGATACATTAATTGTTGTTCCTAATGAAAGATTACTTGCTGTATCAGGACCTACAACACAATTATTAGATGCATTTAGAGAATCTGATAATGTATTGCGTCAAGGTGTACAAGGTATTGCAGAAATTATTGCTATTCCTGGTTTAATCAATGTGGATTTTGCTGATGTTAAAACAGTTATGGAAAATAAAGGGACTGCTTTAATGGGTATTGGGATTTCTTCAGGCGAAGATCGTGCGATTGAAGCTGCAAGAAAAGCAATACATTCAAAACTCTTAGAAGTTTCTATTGATGGAGCAACTGATGCCATTGTTAATATTACTTCTGGAACAAACATTACATTAATTGAAACAGAACAAGCATTATCTGAAATAAGAAATGCAACAGATAGAGATTTAAATATCATTTATGGTACAACTGTAAATGAAGATCTTGATGACGAAATGATCGTAACAGTTATTGCAACAGGTTATGAACTTAAAGCAAAAGGATCAACAATTGAAAATCTTGCATTAGAAATATTTAATAAAACTTCAGAAGAACAAATGCAAATTACTGATGAAGGTTTAAAACGAAAAAGTGAAGATGATGACGATGAAGATGATGACGATGAAGATAATGATCCTGGTGTTAAACCTGGTCAAAAAAGAAATCTACCATCTTGGCTTGTCAAAAAGTCAAAATTTTAAAAAGGCGTAAAGCCTTTTTTACTGAAAAGAGGAAATATCATGTTAAAAGCTGGTATCGTTGGTCTACCAAATGTAGGCAAATCAACATTATTTAATGCCATAACAAAAGCAGAAGCACTTGCTGCAAACTATCCGTTTGCAACCATTGATCCTAATGTGGGTGTAGTTTATGTCCAAGATGAAAGATTAGATGTTTTAGAATCTATATATAAACCTAAAAAAGTAGTTCCTACAGCATATGAGTTTATTGATATAGCAGGACTTGTAAAAGGCGCTTCAAAAGGTGAAGGTTTAGGGAACCAATTTTTAAGTCACATCAGAGAAGTTGACGCTATTTGTCAAGTTGTTCGTTGTTTTGAAGATGAAAATATTACGCATGTTGAAGGTAATATTGATCCTATTAGAGATATAGAAACTATAAAACTAGAACTCAATTTAGCTGATTTAGAAGTTGTTGATAAAAGAATATCTAGATTAGATAAAAAAGCAAAAGCTAAACTAAAAGATGCAATTTTAGAGCATGAAATATTAACTAAAATTAAAGAAACACTTGATCAAAATATAAGTCCAAGAACTTTAGAGTTTCCTGAAGAAGAGTTAAAGATTATTAAAAGTTTTAATCTTTTATCACTAAAACCTATGATTTATATCGCAAATGTTGCTGAAGAGGATTTAGCTGATCCTTCATCAAATAAACATTATCAAAATATTTTAAAATTTGCGACTCAAGAAAATACTGATGTTGTTTTAATTTCTGCCCAAGTAGAAATGGAAATCGCATCTTTAAATCCTGAAGAACAAATCGAATTTTTAGAAGGTTATGGACTGGAAAAATCAGGATTAAATGAAGTCATCGATAAGAGTTATGAACTTCTAGGATTAAAAACTTACTTTACAGCTGGTGAACCAGAAGTAAGAGCTTGGACTTTTAAAAATGGTATGAAAGCTCCAGCATGTGCAGGGATTATTCATAGTGACTTTGAAAGAGGATTTATTAAAGCAGAAACACTTTCTTATTCAGATTTACTAATATATAAAACTCCTCAAAAAGCTAAAGAAGCGGGTAAAGTTCGCTTGGAGGGTAAAGAGTATGTCGTCAAAGATGGAGATATCATGCTTTTTAGATTCAACGTATGATTAAAGATTATAATGGTGTTATCGTTTGCGCATCTAAATATTTTAGTTGTGATGAAATCAGAACGATTTATCAAAAAGGATACCATGATTTTGGTGAAAACAGGGTCCAATTGATGGTTGAAAAAATGGAACAATTAAAAGATTTGGATATCAATTGGCATTTCATTGGTCATCTTCAATCTAATAAGGTATCTTTGATTATTAATGAGATAGATTATCTGCACACACTTGATAGATTGTCTGTTGCTAAAGCAATCCAGAAACATGCAAAACATAAAATAAAGTGCTTTATACAAATGAACTTAACAGAAGAAGTGCAAAAAAGTGGTGTTTATGTCGATAAATTGCCCCAATTTCTTTTAGAAATTAAAAAATATGATAAAATAGAGTTAGTCGGTCTAATGACCATAGGTATGGATGAAGATATGATAAAAACTGAAGAGGTTTTTAAACAATTATATGATTTATCTAAAGAATATCATCTACCATTATTGTCCATGGGTATGACCCATGACTATGAACTTGCAATTAAGCATCATGCGACACATGTTAGAATTGGTAGAAAATTTTATGAGTTATTAAACTAGGAGGCATTATGGGACTTTTTAGTAAAAAACAGAAGAATCAAAAACAATTGAAATTTGAATCTAAAGAGTCAACATATGATCAAATTATTTTTGAAAAGTTAGAATCTGACCAAGATACATATCTTACAAATTTAGCTGATCAGATGATTGATGGGCATCCTTTGATTTTAAATTTTGAACCGCTTGATATTGATCAAGCAAATAAAGTTATCGCTTTTTTCTCAGGCATTGTATATGCTGTTAAAGGTGAAATCGTATTGATTCAAGAAAAAGTCTTTATGTTTGCTAATAAAGATGTTTACCTTGATGGCTCAATGGATGAGTTTATTAAAGATATCGTAGAATAATTATATACTTGCGTTGATAAAAACACATATTATATGTTAAGGTTTTAAGCGAATTAGGGGTGGTGCAAGCCTAGTAACAAACACATATCATATATCATTTTTGAGCAAGCAATCATAAACGAAGTGCTAGATAATCTTATCTAGAACTAAGGTGGTACCGCGGAATTTTATTTCGTCCTTAGAGATAAGGACGATTTTATTTATATATAAGGAGTGAATTAAAATGGATTATAAAGCAACATTATGTATGCCGAAAACAGATTTTCCAATGCGTGGAAATTTAGGTGTACGAGAAATTGAATTTCAAAAAGCATGGGAAGATAGCAATCTTTATAAAAAGGTCTTAGAACAAAATAAAAATAACCCTTCATTCATATTGCATGATGGGCCACCTTACGCAAATGGGGATATCCACATTGGACATGCCTTAAATAAAGTCTTAAAGGACTTTGTTTTGCGTTATCAAACAATGAAAGGTAAATATGTACCCTACATACCAGGGTGGGATACACATGGTTTGCCTATTGAAACAGCTGTTACTAAAAAAGGTGTTAATCGTAAAGAAATGTCTTTAGTTGATTATCGTAAAATTTGTTATCAATATGCGCTTGAACAAGTAGCAAAACAAAAAGAGCAATTTAAGAGACTTGGTATTTTAGGTGATTGGGATAACCCATATATCACACTAACAAAAGAATATGAAGCTAGACAAGTAGGCGTATTTGCTAAAATGGTAGAAAAAGGATTAATCTATAAAGGATTAAAGCCTGTTTACTGGTCACCATCTAGTGAATCAGCATTGGCTGAAGCTGAAATTGAATATCATGATAAAGTATCAATATCTATATATGTTGCATTTAAATCAGCATCTGATGATCCTGATCTAAAAGATGCATCTTATATCATATGGACAACAACACCTTGGACGATACCAGCAAATCTAGCGATTTCTGTTCATCCAAGATTTAACTATGTTTTATTTGAAACTAAAGGGCATAAATATATCGTAACTGAAACACTTTTAGATGAAGTTTCAAAAGAACTTGGATTTGAAGATGTTAAAGTTTTAAAAACATATAAAGGTCAAGATTTAGAATTAAAAACATATAAACATCCAATTTATGATAGAGTATCACCAATCATTGTTGGAGATCACGTAACTGATACTGATGGTACTGGATTAGTACATACAGCACCTGGACATGGTGAAGATGATTATAGAATTGGGAAACAGTATAATCTAGAAATCTTATGTCCTGTTGATGATAGAGGTATCATGACTAAAGAATCAGGACCATTTGAAGGTATGTATTATGAAGCTGCAAATGAAGAAGTTGTTAAAATGCTTGATGATTTAGGGGCACTTTTAAAATCTTCTAGATTTACACATTCATATCCACATGACTGGAGAACAAGAAAACCAGTTATCTTTAGAGCAACTCCACAATGGTTTGCAAGTATAGATAAAATTAAAAATGAACTTTTAGATGAAGTTAAAAAAGCTGAATGGTTACCTCTTTGGGGTGAATTAAGAATATCTAATATGATTACAAATAGAGAAGACTGGTGTATTTCTCGCCAAAGAGCTTGGGGTGTACCAATTCCAATCTTTTATGCTGAAAATGATGAACCAATCTTAGATAAAGATGTTCTAGATCATATCGCAGGTGAGTTTCATGAACACGGTTCAAATGTTTGGTTTGAAAAAGAAGCTAAAAATTTGCTTCCTAAAGGCTTTACACATAAAGGTAGTCCTAATAACTTATTTAGAAAAGAAACTGATATTATGGATGTTTGGTTTGATTCAGGAACATCTCATACACTATTAGAGACTCTAGATCTTCCTTATCCTGCTGATTTATATTTAGAAGGCTCTGACCAATATAGAGGATGGTTTAATTCATCACTTACTACTGGAGTTGCAGCATATGGTCGCGCACCATACAAACAAGTTGTTTCTCATGGTTTTGTACTTGATGCTAAGGGTAGAAAAATGAGTAAATCATTAGGAAATACAGTAGATCCTAATAAACTTATGAAACAACAAGGTGCTGATATCTTAAGATTATGGGTTGCATCTGTTGATTATCAATCAGATGTTAGAATATCTCAAGATATGATGGTCCAAGTTGCTGAAAGTTATAGAAAAATAAGAAATACAGTTAAATTTGTATTGGGTAATATCGGAGATTTTGATCCAGAGAAAGACTATATTGATTATGAACTTCGTGGTCAATTAAATAAAGTCATGACATTAAAGTATCAACAACTTGTTAATCAAGTCATAGATGCATATGATCATTATCAGTTTGATAAAGTATATAGATCTATTGTCTCATTTATGACTAATGAATTAAGTGCGTTTTATCTTGATTATACTAAAGATATCTTATACATTGAAAAAGCAGATGGATTAATTCGAAGAAGTGTACAATCAACACTTTATGAAATACTTTTAGGTATGCTTAAATTATTAACACCAATCATGCCTCATACAACTTATGAAGCTTATCAATTTTTACCTGGTAAACACTTAGAAAATATATATCTTGAACACTTACCAGAAGTTAGAGAATTAAAAGATCAAAACTTGCTTGTTGCATTTGATGTCTTAGAGCAAGTAAGAAATCTTGCATTAAAGAGATTAGAAGAAGCAAGAGAAAAGAAGATTATTGGTAAATCTTTACAAGCAACACTAGATTTAACAGTTACCAAAGATCAAAAAGCAGCCATTGACTTATTAGATTTTAAAACACATCAAGTATTCATTGTCTCTAAAGTAAATTTAAAAGTAGGCGAAAAACTTGAAATAGCTGTTTCTCTAGCAAATGGTCACACATGTGATCGTTGCTGGAATGTTGTCGACCATGTTCATGAAAATGGATTATGTGATCGTTGTGATGAAATTGTTAATGGGTGAATCATATGAACATATTAGTTGTAAATGATGACGGATATCAAGCAGAAGGACTAGGCATCTTAGTTAGAGCATTAGCTCCTTTTGGAAATGTTTATGTATCAGCTCCAAAATCTCATCAAAGTGCTAAATCTCATGCAATAACTATTCAAAGTAGAATTGAGACTTTTGTTACGGAGCCTTTAAATGGATCTAGAGCTACATTAGTGGTAGATGGTACACCAGCAGATGCTGTAAGATTAGGCGTTAAAGTCTTTGATGTAGACTTTGATTTAGTTGTTTCAGGTATAAATTATGGCGTTAATATTGCTAAAGATATAATGTATTCTGGGACTGTTGCAGCTGCACTTGAAGCTAAAATATTAGGCATTGATGCAATTGCTATTTCCGCTCCAAATACAAGATTAGAATATTTGTATGATGAAACTATCAAACTTTTTGACGAACTTTTAGAATCAGAAATATATAAAAGTGATGGTATTTTAAATATCAACTTTCCAAAAGAGACTTTTGCTAGACCAAAAGGTGTAAGAATTACATCTCAAGGCCTAAGATTACAACATGCAGAATATGTAAAGTCAGAGAAAGCTGATATATTTCATATTAAAGGAAGTATTATCAATTATCAGGAAAAACCGGAAAGCGATGTAACTGCTTTTGATGAGGGTTATGTATCTATTACACCTTTAATGGTAGATCGTACAGATTATAAACGTATTAAAGAAATTATGAACGAGGACAAATGATTGTTAAATAGTTGTCTTTATGATAAACTGAAATCGAAAAGGTAGGTGTAGATATGGCAGAGTTTCACGTACATTTTTTCAAAGAAAAAAGCAGAAAAATTGATTTAGAAGTTCTTATTGCATTCTTTGAAGATATAAAAGGATTTAGTGTTGAAATGGATAATTCTAGTGTAAGATTTTTATATACACATCCAAGATTAGGCCAAAAAGCTAAATTTGTCATTACTCCAAAATCCCAAGTGCCAGATATATATAGATTGAGTCCTAAATTTCTAGATTTAAATTTTCATCTAGAGATGAATTTACTCACGCCTAATTATATAGCAAATGAATTATTTGATTTGGTTAAGAAAATATGTGATCGTTTTAATTTTCATATTTATAATGAAATGTTTGAAGACGTTCTTCCTTTTAAAATGGAAGTTGTTCAAAAGGTTTATCACATGCTAAAACAAGCATATATTGATAAAAATCCTGTGATATTAAGTAACTATTTTATCTTGAGAAATGAAAAATTAAATGCAATTTATAGATATTTAGATGAACTATATGATTTGCAAAAGTATTATCAAGAACTAGATACTTATGTACCTTCATATCATTTTTTGAAAACTGAAGAGAAAAAATTAGTCATTGGTATTGAATTTAAGGAACATACGTTAACAGTATTTCCTCCAGAAATAGATTATATATTTTATCGATCTAAAGAACAGATTAAAGTTTTTTTAGCATCACAAGTTTTAGAAACACTAGATAAATTAACACAAGATGTTCCTGGATTTATTAAAGGAACAAAAGTAGTTCCAAAAAAGAATTTAAAAAAAGTGCATAAATTGATGAAAAAAACTAAATTTGATTTAGTTGAGCACACATTTGAAAAAGAAGTACTCACCCATTTATTAGACATTTAACGAGGTAGACATGAAATATATAAAGAAAATAATTTTACATACACTTTTACATACACTTGGGTTTATCGTGATAGCTCTTGGCATTTCAAACATACTGACTTCAAAATTAGGAGCATCTCCAATTGATGCGTTTAATTATTTTTTACATAAGATTGTCATAAATTATATACCCTCTCTTACATTGGGTACAATTATTATATTTACTGGATTGGCCGTAACATTATTGGCATTTATTTTTAATAAAAACAAAAACATGATCATAAGCGCAATATTTTTATTTGTTGTAGGTATATTTGTAGATATGTGGATGTTTTTATTAGGATATATTCCTGATCAAATACTAAGTTTGATGATTTTCAGGATATTCCTTGCAGTATCAGGTATGCTACTTTGTTCATTTGGTGTTGCAGTCACAATTCTAACAGGCTTACCTCCTTCACCATATGAAAGATTAATGCTTGTTATTCATGAAAAAATAAACAATTTAGCTATCGCAAAAATTATAGTTGAAGGCAGTTTTTTCATTCTTGCAATTAGTTTGGGGTTATTAACACAAAGTTTATTTGAACAAGTGAATTTATTTACGATTGTCATGACATTTTCAATTGGACCACTTGTTTTATTGTTTTCAAATATGTTAAAGAAAAAATATTTTAAAGGAGAGTTAAAAAATGAATCTAAACAAGTATATTGATCACACAAAATTAGGTGCAAATGTTTCTCAAGCACAAATGGATCAATTGATTGAAGAGGCTAAGACTTATGATTTTAAAAGTGTATGTGTGAATCCAATATGGGTTAAACATGCAGCTCATAAATTAAAAAACACTGATGTTCTAGTTTGTACTGTTATAGGGTTTCCTCATGGTACACACCATCATCTAGTTAAAGCCTATGAAACATTAGAAGCTGTTAATGATGGTGCAGATGAAATTGATATGGTTATCAATGTTCATGCCTTAAAATCAAAAGATTATCATACAACTTTAACAGAAATCAAAGGTGTTGTTGAAAGTGCTGATGGTAGATGCGTTAAAGTTATTATTGAAACATGTTATTTAACAGAAGATGAAATTGTTAAAGCTTGTGAATTAGCAGTAGAAGCTAAAGCAACATTTGTTAAAACTTCAACTGGTTTTGGAACTGGTGGAGCAACTATAAAACATGTTGAATTAATGAAAAAAACAGTTGGAGATGATGCTCTTGTTAAAGCAAGTGGCGGAGTCAGAACATATGAAGATGCAATCAAGATGATAGAAGCAGGTGCTTCTAGAATTGGAACATCAAATGGAGTAGATATTGTAAATAAAAGGAGAACAAAAGATGATACCAACACCACATATTGAACTAGAAAATAAAGATTTAATCGCAAAAACAGTTTTAATGCCAGGAGATCCTCTAAGAGCTAAATTTATCGCAGATACATTTTTAACAAAAGTTGAAAAAATAAACAATGTTAGAAATATGTTTGGATATACAGGCTATTATGGTAAGAAAAAGGTTACAGTTATGGGCTCAGGTATGGGTATGCCAAGTATTGGTATATATAGCTATGAATTATACAGCTTTTATGATGTTGAAAAAATTATTCGTATTGGTTCAGCTGGAGCTTATAGTCCTGATCTTAAATTATATGATGTTTTATTAGTTGAAAAAGCTTATTCAGAATCATCATATGCAAAAACAATGGGTGTATCTAATAGAAAAATCTTATCTTCAAGCAAATCTTTAAATAATAGATTATTAAAAGCTGCTGATAAACTAGATATTACAATTAGACCCGTATTAATTCATTCATCAGATGTTTTTTATAGACTAAAAGCTGATCAATTTAAAGATATATATAAAACCTATGGTGCAGAAGCTGTAGAAATGGAATCATTTGCATTATTTGCTAATGCAAAAGCATTAAATAAAAAAGCAGCATGTCTTCTAACAGTATCTGATTCATTGGTTACTCATGAGAAAACAACAGCTCAAGAACGTCAAGAAGCATTTACAAAAATGATGGAAGTTGCATTAAATTCTCTCTAATGACAGATATTAACAATGGATTTAAAACGATACAATTCGCGTTATACTTTACAGATAATGACGATCTTGATACACGCGTGTATCGTTTTTTATTATCTAAATTACTGATTTCACATACATCAACATATCCAACAAAAGCACTGATGCATAAAAAGCTAGAAGAACTATATGGTGCTAACTTATACGCAAGAGTTGAAAGACACGCAAACTTAAATATAGTAGGCGTTGTTTTCACATGCGTCAATCCTTTAATCGTAAAAGATGATTTATTACTTGATCAAATCATTGAATTAATCAATGAAATGTTTGTTGACAGAACTTTTTTTAATGAAGATATTTTCTTAGAAGAAAAAAGATTACTTATCGAACAATTTGATAGCATTAAAGATAATAAACGTGTGTATGCAAATTATGAATTTACTAAATTACTATTTGGTAATGATTTATATGGTTATCCACTTCCAGGTAGACTTGAAGATATTAAAAAAGTAAAACTTGAAGATGTTATCAATTATTATAAAAATCAATTTTTAAATCAAGATATAAAAATATATTTAAATGGTCATATAAAAGAATACTCAAATCTTTTTAAAACTAAATGTTTGATTCAAGAAAAAGATAAACAATTTGATATTGACCTTTCATTTAGAAAACCTAGAGTCAATCTTTATCAAGAAGAAATGACAAAAATGAATCAAGCAATTATTAAACTTGCATATATCACTGATATTTATCGGTTTGATGACTTATATGAAGCAGCTTTATGTTTTGACCTTATACTAGGTGGTTATCCAGAATCTAGACTTTTTAAAGAGATTAGAGAGAAACAAGCGCTTTGTTATGATGTTTCATCAGGTTACGATTATTATAAAGGTATTTTAGTTATAACCAGTGGAGTCGCTAAAGATAAGAAGGATTATGCATTAAATGAAATTAAAAAATTAGTAGAAGATTTTAAGGTTCATGAGATTTCTCTTGATGAACTTAATCATGCAAAAGCTTATATTAAACACCAAATACAAAGTAGTATGGATCACCAATCTTATTTAACCAAAAGTACATTTTTAAAAAGAATCTTAAATGAAAATGTATCTACAGAAGAAAGATTAGATAGATTAGAAAAAGTCAAACTTGAAGATGTTGTTAAAATTTCTAAATCTATCGTATTGGACACATCTTATGCGCTTTATGGAGGTGACAAATGATTCACAAATACTATGAAAGATTTAATGAACATGTCTATATTATAAAACTTAAAAACGGAATGCAAGTTCACTTATTACCTAAAGAAGAACCAGTTTACTCAACTTATGTTGAGCTTTCAATTCCTTATGGATCACTTGATCTATCATATGCTTATGATCAAAAGAAATATTTAACACCTGCAGGAACTGCACATTTTATGGAACATAAGATATTTGCCAATCCTGATGGTGATGCGTTTGCAAAATTTTCTAATTTAGGTGTTGATGCTAATGCGATGACATCTTATCATCAAACATCATATTTGTTTTCCGCAACTAATCATGTCTTAGAGGCTCTATCGCATCTTTTAGATATGCTTGATACACCATATTTTACAAAAGAAAATGTAGATCAAGAAAAAGATATTATTGCAGAAGAATTAAAGATGTACTTAGATGATCCAGTATCTATGATGCAAAACAAATTAATGGAAAACATGTATCACAATCATTTTATCAAGCATGATATTGGTGGGACAGTCGAATCTATTCAAGAAGTTACACCAGAGCTATTAGAAGACGTCTATAAGCATTTCTATGCGCCAAACATGCGGTTGCTTACGATTTCAGGGAAAATCAATTTAAAAGAACTTAAAGCATTTTTCAAAGCTTATGATAAACAAATAAATACAAAAATAAAACCAATCATTCATGTACCTAAAGAATCAAAAACTTTGGTAAAAAAACTTGAAGTTTTAGCAGATGATGTATCATTTAGTAAGTTAATGATTGGGATTAAATTAGATCCTATCGGAAGATCAGATCAAGCATTAGTTAAAAGAGAAATGAGTATGACGATGTGTCTAAATATGCTTTTAGGATCTTCATCTAAAATGTATGAATCACTTTTACAACAACAAATTATTAATCAAAGTTTTTATGTCAATACTACTTTTGAGAAAAAAGCTGAACATATTATGATTTATGCTGAAAGTAAAAAGATTAATAAGTTAAAAAATATATTAATTAATTACTTAACCAAAGATGCATTTCAAGATTTAAATGAAGAGGATTTTGTAAGATATAAAAAAGTTTATTTAGGTCAATTCATATTTGCTTTAAATAGTATTGAGACTAAAACATATTTATACAATAAGTATTATCATCAAAAAACATCTTTATTTGAAGTTGTTGATATGATGAATGATGTTACTTATGAAGATATGCTTAATGCATTAAACCGTATTCAAAAAAGATCAATAACAACACTTATTTTAAAAAAAGACTAATTCATAGTCTTTTTTTTATAAATAACGTGTATTGTTAAGCTCATCTTTTAAATATAATCTAAATTTTAAGATAATTAATCAAAAGAGATATAGTTAATATCAAATGTGTGGTTTTGATTCAAATCTTCTTTAGCATATACTTAAAAACAAAAAGGAGATTATATGGTTAATCAATTGATACTTGTTGGTCGTTTGACAAAAGATCCAGAAACTAAAATATTAGCTGATGGAAGAAAAGTAAGTGATGTGATTCTTGCAGTACAAAGAGGCTTTAAGAATATGGAAGGTACATATGACACAGATTTTATTAAAATATCTGTTTGGGAAGGTCTCGCAACTGCTATAGAATCATATTGCTTCAAAGGCACGATGATTGCAGTAAAAGCAAGACTTCAAACTTACAAATATGAACTGGATGAAGAGAAAAAATTAAACATGCTTGAAGTGATTGCAGAAAGAATTACTTTCCTATCATCTACCCATAAGCAAGAAGCCGCATTAGAAAAAGAAAAGAAAGCGTAGTTAAGAGTTTTTATTAATGTTTAAAATCAAGATTAGAAAAACAATAAATGGATGCTAAAAAGCATCTATTTTTGTTTATTTGACTTAATTTATTACTCTATTTGTGCTACAATGAATTGAGGAGTTGATAACTATGAATCTAAATTTTAAAGCTGAAGTATTAAAAAGAAAAGAAGATATCATCAAGGATTTAACGGGGTTAATCAAAATTAATTCTGAAATGACTACATATGATCCTGATCGTGTTGGTGCACCTTTTGGCCAAGGGATTAAAGATGCTCTAGATTATATGATTAAATTAGGTGAAAAAGATGGATTTGATTGTGTAAATCTTGATGGATATGCAGGTCATATTTCATATGGTAATCAAAAAGAATTTGTTGGAACTATTGGACATTTAGATGTTGTTCCTGCAGGTAATGATTGGACTTTTGCAGCATATGGTGCAGAAATTCACGATAATAAAATGTATGGTCGTGGAACAGAAGATGATAAGGGACCTACAATTGCTGTTTATTATGCACTTAAAATATTAAAAGAATTAAAAGTAGATTTATCAAAGAGAATCAAATTGATATTAGGTACTGATGAAGAAACAGCTTGGAGAGGTGTTCGCCATTATTTTAGTTTATATCCTGAAATTCCAGTTTCTGGATTTATACCAGATGCAGATTTTCCTTTAATATATGCTGAAAAAGGTATCTCAAGAATATTTATTGAAGGTAGTCTTGAAGGTAGTGATATTGTTTCTGTTCAAGGTGGATTTAGAGATAATATGGTTCCAGATTATGCAGAAGCTTACTTGAAACCTAATGAAGATTATAAATCTTTATTTAATAAATTTTTAAAAGCAAATAAATATTTAGGTGTTGCAGAAGATAAAGATGATTTAGTTTATATTAAAGTTTTTGGAAAAAGTGCACATGGATCTACTCCTGAATTTGGAGAAAATGCGATTGACCGCCTTTTTGAATTCTTAAGTGATGTAAATATTAATCATCCAATTGTAACTTTAGCAAAAGAAAAATTAATTCATGATATTCATGGACAAAAACTTGGTGTAGCATATAAAGATGAGGAAATGGGACATTTAACTATAAATCTTGGTGCTATGTCTACCATTGATAAAAAATATCGTTTCAATTTGAATTTAAGATATCCTAATGGTGTTAAGTTTGAAGAAGTAGTAGAAACATTAAAAGAAAATGTAAAAGCTTATGGCTCAACTGTAACAGTAGATAATCATCAAGAACTACTTTATGTTGATCCGAAATCTGAACTTGTTCAAAAGTTGTTAAAAGTTTATAGAAAACATACAAATGATATGTCTGATCCAATCACAATTGGTGGTGGCACATTTGCAAGAGCACTACCTAATAGTGTTGCTTTTGGACCACATTTCTTAGAAAAACCAACATATATTCATCAAAAAAATGAATTTATTGACTTAGATGATTTTTTCACAGCAATTATGATTTATACGGAAGCATTATACGAATTAGCTAAGTAAAGGAGGCTTTTTTATGAAAGCATATCTTGATTTATGCAAACATGTCATGGAACATGGTACATTAAAAATGGATCGAACAAAAACAGGAACTAAGAGTGTTTTTGGTTATCAAATGCGATTTGATTTAAGTGAAGGATTTCCACTTTTAACAACAAAAAAAGTTCACTTGAAATCAATCATCCATGAATTACTATGGTTTATTTCAGGCGATACAAATATCAAATATTTAGTAGAAAATAACGTAAAAATTTGGAACGATTGGCCATTTAAAGCTTTTAAAAAAAGTGCAGATTATCATAATGAAACGATGGATGAATATGTCCAAATGATAAAAAATGATGCTGATTTTGCAGCTAAATATGGGGATTTAGGACCAGTTTATGGTGCACAGTGGAGAAATTTTAACGGAGTTGATCAAATACAATATATCCTTGATGAACTCAAAAACAATCCAAATTCTAGACGCATGATTTTAAGTGCTTGGAATCCAAGTGAAATAAAGGATATGGCTTTGCCACCCTGTCATACACTTATCCAATTTTATGTTGCAGATGGAAAACTATCTTTACAGTTATACCAAAGAAGCGCTGATATTTTCTTAGGAGTTCCTTTTAATATTGCATCATATGCATTATTACTTATGATGGTTGCTCAAGTTACAAATTTAGAATTAGGAGAATTTGTTCACACACTTGGTGATGCACATATCTATGTAAACCATTTCGAGCAAATCCAATTACAATTATCTAGAGAAACTAGAAAATTACCTATTATGGATATAAACAAAGATGTTAAATCATTATTTGATTTTAAATTTTCTGATTTTACATTAAAGGACTATAATCCACATCCTAGAATTAAAGGCAAGGTAGCTGTATGATTTCAATGATATGGGCAATGGATGAAAATTGGCTAATTGGTAAAGATAATCTTCTACCTTGGCATTATCCAAAAGACCTTCAATATTTTAAGAATATGACGAAAGATCAAAGTGTCATTATGGGCGATTTAACTTATAAATCCTTAAAGACATATTATAAAACTAAACCATTACCGTTTAAAAAGGTATATGTAGCAAATATATTAGATGTAACTTATACTGACGCAATTCATGTAAAAGATATATTTGAGTTTATTAAACATACTAAAGAAGATATATGTGTTATTGGTGGAAAAACAATCTATCAATTAATGCTGCCTTATGCAGATCGACTTTATATCACTTATGTCTTAAAAGCACATGAGGGAAACGTTTATTTTCCTAAATTTAATTTGTCCGATTTTAAATTGGTCTCTAAAAAAATGGAAGACCAATTAATATTTGCAACTTATGAAAGGAGTAAAATATGATTTCAGCATTATTCATCATCTCAAGTCTAGCATTTACTTATTTACTCCACATCATAACCAATACAAATTACTATTTTATTCCACTATGGTTAATAGCTGGTGTTATCTTAGGGTATTTGATTACCTTACTGTTTGTAATTGTTCAATTACCTATATTTAAGAAAACAAAATTATTTAATAAATACAAAATATATACATATCGATCTGTTGCATATTTTTTAAATCGTTATGTCTTTAGACTAAGATTAGAAATAGTTGGTAGAGAAAATGTTCCAAAATCTGGAAGACTTACCGTATATGCGAATCATAAATCATATGCTGATCCTGTCATTGTCATGGAAGCTATCAATAGACCTACAAGCTATACACCAAAAAGTGGGGTATATAAATTTCCTTTTATGCACGAAATGCTTGCATCATTAGGATCATTTCCTATAGATCGATCAAGCGATAGAAATACTGCTAGAGCGATGGTAGAAGCCATTAAAGTAGTCAAACAAGGTATGGCAATGGTTATTTTTCCTGAAGGTGGTATTAAAGATAGAAATGATATAAAGATGGTCGCCATGCGTGCTGGAGCATATCGCTTAGGTGTGAAAGCTGAAGCTGATTTATTACCAGTAAGCATAGATGGATCTATTATGATTAAACATAATGTCCCATTTAAGAGAACAAAAATTAAAGTCACTATTCATGAACTGATTAAATATGAAGACATTAAAGGATTGAAAACCTCTGATTTAGCAGATAGAGTATTTCATATCATCAATGAAGAACTAACAAAAAACGACTAAATTTAGTCGTTTTTTTGATGGTCTATTAAAGTTAATTTTTGATTTTCTAATTTAAAATATAAGACATCACAATTATTAACAAGATATGTAGAAAATTGATACTTGATAGGATTGATATAAACTAAGAGTGATTTTATAACATGGGAATGAGCAACACATAAAACTTCTTGATCTTTATATATGTTTTCTAATTTCAATGTTGCTTTAACTACTCTATTGATAATTTTATCATCATCTTCATATCCAGGATATTTATAGCCTTTTTGTCTTACTAAAGGCATGCCTTCTTCAACTGGAATTCCTTCTAGGTGAAAAAAATTTCTTTCAACAAATTGTTGTATCACATGAATTGGTTTATTATAATCCAGTTTTTTTGATAAGATAAATGCAGTTTCAAGTGCTCTAGATAAAGGGGATGATATAAACGCATCAAATTTTTTATTTTGTGATTTAAGAATATCTGCAAGCTTATGTGCTTCTAATTTTCCATCTTCATTGAGTGGATTATCTGTACGCCCTTGAATGATTTGATTTATATTTGAATTTGTTTGACCATGTCTTACCATTGCTAATATCATTTGTATCCTCGCTGTGTAATCTTTAGTGTTGTGTTTTTATTCTTAAGCTACTATAAAAATATGATAGAAAGTATGACTAAAGCTAAAACAGCAATAAAAAGAAGAACTGATTTTAATGATAATGAGTGATCATAATCACTTCGTTCAGTGTCATTTTCTTGATTTCTTTTTTTTTCGCTCCAAAATTCTCTTTGACGTCCATTTATATCTCTCATAGGAACTCCTTTTAAATTTTTTTATTATCGCATAAAATCATTAGATTTATTATAAACATATTATACCATGTTTTACTGTCTTTTATGTTAAAATATAGACAAGGAGATGTGATTAATATGCATATGATAGATATCATTACTAAAAAAAGAGATGGCTTTGAATTAACTAAAGAAGAAATTGATTATTTGATTAAATCATATACCAAAGGAGATATACCTGATTATCAAATCAGTGCTTTTTTGATGGCAACTTATTTTAATCAAATGACGGAACAAGAAGCAACTCATTTAGCATTAGCTATGAGAGATTCTGGTGACTCAATTGATTTATCAGAAATTAAAGGTATTAAAGTTGATAAGCATTCAACTGGCGGTGTTGGTGATAAGGTTACACTTGTCTTAGGACCACTATTAGCAGCATTAGGTGCTAAAGTCGCTAAAATGAGTGGTAGAGGTTTAGGACATACCGGTGGTACAATTGATAAATTAGAAAGTATTCCAGGATACAAAGTAGAATTATCAGTTAAAGATTTTATTAAACAAGTCCAAGATATTGGAATTGCTGTAGTAGGTCAAAGTGGTGATGTAGCACCTGCAGATAAAAAGTTTTATGCACTTAGAGATGTTACTGCAACAGTGGATTGCATTCCACTAATTGCATCAAGCATTATGTCAAAAAAACTAGCAAGTGGTGCAGATGCAATATGTCTAGATGTTAAAGTTGGACATGGAGCATTTATGAAAACTGAAGAAGAGGCTGTTAAATTAGCTAAGCTTATGGTTTCTATTGGTAAACTTGCAGGTAAAAAAGTAACTGCAATTTTAACAGGTATGGATGAACCATTAGGACATAAAATAGGGAATGCATTAGAAGTTTATGAAGCAATTGAAACATTACAAGGAAATGGACCAGATGATTTAGTTGAAGTAACGCTTGCTATTGGATCACAACTTTTAATGGATGCGAATATCGCATCATCTAATCAAGAAGCTGTAGATATGATGAATAAGGCTTTACATGATATGTCTGCATATAATAAGTTTTTAGAACTTGTGAAGGCACAAGGCGGAGATGTTAATGTATTAAAACATCCTGAATTGTTACTTTCAGATAAAAAAGTAGAAATTTTATCTTTAAAAGATGGATATATCACAGAAATGAATGCACTTGATATAGGTAAAGCAGCGATGCGCCTTGGTGCAGGTAGAGAAACAAAAGAAGATGAAATATTTTTAGATGTAGGCATTGATCTACATAAAAAAATTGGAGATCAAGTTAAAAAAGGTGAAGTGCTTGCAACATTTTATGTAAGAGATAAAGGTGTGGAAGAAGCTAAAAATCTACTTCTTGAAGCCATTACAATAGGTGAACATCAAAAATCTATTAAACTCATTAAAAGAAAGATATCATAAAATGAATATTATGTATCCTGATTATACAAACTCGATACTGAACGTATCACATAGTATACTTGATTTTTATCATGCTGGTGCAAGATATCCTGTTATACCGGAATTAAAAGAAAAATTATCAGATGATATTAAACATGTATGTCTTGTTTTACTTGATGGTATGGGCATGAATATCATCGAAAAACATTTAGAAAAAGATACATTTATAAGAAAAAACATAGCAAAAAAAATAACTTCTATATTTCCTCCAACTACTGTAGCTGCAACAAATGCAGTTTTGACCACAAATCTGCCATATCAAAGTGGATATTTAGGTTGGGTGCAATATTTTAAAAAAGAAGATGTCAATCTAACTGTATTTTTAAATGAAGATTTTTATGATGATTCTAAACATTTTCAAAATGATTTTAAAGAAATGTATTTGAAACAAGACTTAATATATGATTATATAAAAAAATCTAGACCAGAAGTAAAAACTTATGAGTTGTTTCCATCTTTTAGACCAAATGGATATAAAACTTTTCATCTACAAATGAAAAGATTACTAGAAATAACTCGAAAAAAAGAAGAGAATTTCTCATATGTATATTGGACACAACCCGATATGCTTGAGCATGAAGTCGGTATTGATGATTTATTGGTTAAAAAGAAATTACAAGACTTAAATCAAGAATTAGAAGATTTTTCAAAGATGCTTAATGATGATACAATTCTAATTGTAATTGCAGATCATGGATTGGTTAATGTAGAAGCGATTGACTTACATAAAAATGATCAGTTAATGAATTATTTATTAAGAAAACCTTCAATGGAACCAAGAGCAACTAACTTCTTTGTTAAACCATTTAAAAAACAACAATTTGAAAAATTATTCAATGATATGTATTCGCAATATTATAAGTTGATGAGTAAGAATGAATTCTTGTCTAGTGGTTTAATTGGTCAAGGCAAAAAGCATCCTTTACTAGATACATTTTTAGGAGATTATATTGCTATTGCGACATCTAATAAGTTTTTTAAATTTAAAGATGGCGTAACATTTAAAGGACATCACGCTGGCCTTTGTCAAGGTGAAATGGAAGTCCCATTGATCATTTATAAAAATAAATAAAAAAATAGCACCTCCTCAATATCATGAGGAAGTGCTTTTTATATGCTTTTATTTAATTTTTATTTCTTTGCTACAGTTTTTGCTACTTTTTCATCTTTTGCAAATTCAGCAGCCATCATAACTGATGATGCTAAGTCTGTAATATTTGTAGGTACAACAAGTTTAGTAGATTGACCGTTTGCAACTAAAGCCAATGCTTCATAAGCCTTAATTGTTAATACTGCATGATCTGGTTTAGTATCTTTAATTAACTTGATACCTAATGCTTCAGCTTCTTTTAACTTATAAATAGCTGATGCTTCACCTTCAGCCTCTAAAATCTTTTGTTGTTTAACAGCGTTTGCTCTTAGAATAACAGCTTCAGCTTCACCTTCAGCTTTTAAGATTTCCGCACGTTTTTGACCTTCAGCAATTAAGATGTTTTGACGTTTTTCACGTTCAGCACGCATTTGTTTTTCCATTGAGTCTCTAATGTCTTTAGGTGGAAGAATGTTTTTAACTTCCACACGGTTAACTTTAATGCCCCATGGGTCAGTTGCTTCATCTAAAATCATACGCATCTTTGTGTTAATTAGATCTCTTGATGTTAATGTTTCATCTAAATCAAGATCACCGATAATATTACGTAATGTAGTAGCTGATATCTTTTCAATAGCTAACATAGGATTTGCTGTGCCATATGTATAAGCTTTTGGATCTGTAATTGAGAAGAATACAACAGTATCAATTTGCATGGTTACGTTATCTTTAGTAATAACAGGTTGTGGATCGAAATCTTTAACTTGTTCTTTTAATGAAACTTGACTAACAACGCGATCTAGAATTGGAACTAAGAAGTGAATACCAACGCCCCAAGTTGTAGAATACCCGCCTAAACGTTCAATAACATACTTTTTAGTTTGTGTAACTAATCTAAAACTAGCTGCGGCAATTAACAATAATAAACCGCCAACAATCAATAATGTTATACCAACTGCACCTAACATTACTGGTGAAATAAATAATTCTAAAATACTCATATTTTTCCTCTTTTCTTAAAAATTATATTTTTTTAACAATCAATTTGTTGCCTTCAACATCTAAAACTCTAATCTTTTGACCAACTTCAATATTTTCATCAGCAATTGCTGACCATTCTTGAGAACGCAATTTGATACGCCCGATGCCATTAGACATGATTGAAGATGTCACAATACCTTCTTGGCCAATAACTGAATCAACATTGGTTTTAATCTCATTAACTTTAAAGTATTTGATAACAACTGGTCTGGTAAACAGTAGTAATACAGCAGTAACTAGTATAAATGATACAACTTGTATTGCAGGATTCACTTCAAATAGTGAAAGTACAAAACTAGGAATTGCACCAAGTGAAAACCAGATACTTACCAAGTCCGCAGTCGCAAATTCAAATGCTAATGCAACTACAAAAACACCTAACCAAAGCCAAATAAACCATTCCATATTAGACCTCCTCTTTCAAATCCATGATCAGGATCTGTTCTTTCTCATTCCAATTTGCTTTAAATTTTTTTGTTTCATTTTCTAAATCTATATGTGCCATTGAAATGATTTCTTCCATAAATGCTTTATTGGTTACACGACTATAAGATGATTTGACAGTAATTCTATATTTACTGCTATCAGATACATCATGTCTTAGTGCGTGTTCCTTATTTAAAGGTTTTATGAAAACTGTTTTCTTATCTTTATTATAACCTAACATTACACTATACGCATTTTCAAAGAAAGTTGTAGCAGGCTTATTCAATGTAAGATTGCCCTTTGCTAGTGTCACAATACAATCTTTCGGTCTTTCATTAAACCAAGTAATTTCCATAAGATATCACTCCTTTATGCATACATTATACAATAAAATTATTTAAAATACAACAAAATTACATTTAATTATTTAAAATTAAGTTCCTCGATTAAAAATCCATATGTTTTTGCATAGTCAATAGTCTCTGATAAAATTTCTTCTATATCCATTTCTGCTTCTAAAGCTTCTTTAATATATGTGTGAATTGTATCATTAGAGTCTAATGAAGCATAAACGTAAGTTTTTGGATCAGTTATTGTCATATTGTAACTTATTTCAATGGTTTTATTTATATCTTCATTTTCAATTATTGTTAATTTCTTTTTTATATGTTGTTTCTTAAGACTTACAGTTTGTATATTACGATCAAGAAGTGGAACAACAAAATAGATGCCTGGTTGATCAAGTAATTTATGAAAACTACCTAATCTTTCTATGATCATAACCTCATCTTGTCTAACGATTTTTATGTTAGGTAACATGAGTAGAATAATCAATCCTAAAAATAGTAAAATAATTGTTAATATATCTGGCATATGCCCACGTCCTTTATTTTTGTTTTATAGTTGTTTTTATGAAATATATATGATAATATTTAGATGGTCACTACGGGGAGCTTAAATGCTGAGAGGACGAGTCATCGTCGACCCGAATAACCTGATCTGGATCATACCAGCGGAGGGATAGTCGTTAAACGAATCAATCGAACTATCATTTTCTTTGGAATATCCATAGAAATTTTTTTATTTTCTAAGGAGGAAAAGAAATGAATCAAAAATCAGAAACAAGGAAAATGATTGCTACTATAAATTTATTAGCAATTGCAATCATTTTAGATGTATTAATCAATGCTATTCCGGTATTGAATTTGAGTATGCCTTTTGGAGGCAAATTCTTTGGAATATCTATGTTGCCAATCGTTATGATTGGGCTCATGTTTGGGTTAAAATATGGATTAATTTCAGGTTTTATTTATGCAATGTATAATTTTGGAATCGATTATATCATTTATATCGAAGCTTTAAAATCTACATTAGAAGCATGGACTGGGGAATCTTGGGGAGCATTTAAAATATTTATGCTTATCCTTTTTGATTACATCATTCCATTTATGGCATTTGGATTATCTGGTCTATTTAAAGAAGGATTTAAAACAAAAGCTAAATTTATTTATGCTTTTGTGACTGTAAGTATTGTTCGTTTGATTTCTTCGACAATAAGTGGTGTTATCCTCTGGTCTAGCAGTATAACTTATGCTGTTGATCAAGTAGAACAAGGAGAAGCAAATCAAAATATTGCAACTCAACTATTTTCATTTGTTGGAAATAAGATTTGGTTATATTCTTTAGGCTATAATTTAATATATATAGTCTCAACACTCATTGTTACATTGATTATAGGTCTTTTATCATTTAAGAGATTGCAAGCAATTACACAAGATTATGCTATTTAGCAAAATAATGTTGTTCAATAACTTTTAAATAATCTAATCTAGGTATATATCCAAAAGATATAGGATAAGCAGAATCTTTAAATGTTTGATAAGGGATGGATTTTCGTCCCTTTTTTTCATCATTTTGCAAATCCCAATATTTAAATAATATTGCTGAAGGTAAAATATAATATTCATTAAATTGTTTGAAATGAACAATTAAAAAAGCAATGCCTCCATGAGATGCAACTTGTTTTAAATGCTCAATTTGATGCAAGTGAATGTTCTTTAAAGGCATAGATGTCTTTGAATTTGTTTCTTTAGCATCAAAATCGATGTATCTGCCTTTATAAATACCGTTAAAATCTGTTGTTGAAGGTGTTTTATAATAAGCTTCAACAATTTTTGCTTTATTTCTGGCAGGATAACTCACACCTACAACTTGTATCGGTGTTGGTTTTTTATGAATAACCGCAATATCATTTATTAAATAATATTGATTTGTAGTTTCAATATCATTTTCTAGAGTCATCCCAAGATTGGCACGATTATTTGTCTTATTTTGTGTTTTTCTTTTTATTGGATAATTGATCATATGTTTTCACCTATCTTAATCTTATCACATAAGAAGTAAAAATCGTTGTTATATGTAAAAAAAATGGTATAATAAAAACAGTTAAAAAACGTTACGAAACACCATATGTTTTTAATAAAGGAAGTGTTATTTTGAGTCAAATTAGATTTTTCGCATTGGGTGGACTAGGTGAAAACGGGAAAAACATGTATGTTATAGATGTTGATCGCGATTTATATATCCTTGATGCAGGTATTAAATATCCAAGTTCGGAATTATATGGAGTAGATGAAATCATTCCTGATTATAAGGTTTTATTACGCGCTAAAAACAGAATTAAAGGTATCTTTTTGTCACATGCACATGAGGATCATATTAGTGCACTACCTCATATACTTAAAGATTTAAATGTTCCAGTATACGCTACAAATTTTACAATGCAAATTGTTAAAGATTTACTAAAAGAAGCTGAATTTAATCTTGAAGAACTTACATTAAATACAATTAGCCAAAATAGTATCATTAAATTTGGGAATGTTCGTGTATCTTTTTTTAATACAACACATTCAATTCCTGAATCTGTTGGTATTGCGATTCATACAGTAGATGGTGTCATTGTCTATACATCTGATTTTACATTTGATCAAAGCGGTCATTTAAAATATCAAACAGATTTTAGAAAAATTAATGAACTTGCTGAAAAGCATGTTTTACTGTTGTTAAGCGAATCATTAGGATCTACACTTGTGCTTAATGGTGGTGTGAATCAAAGCTTAGATCATAAATTAAATAGTATTTACGCAAATGCTGAAGGACGTATTATCGTATCCTTGTTTTCATCAGATTTAAAGAAAATCCAAAGAGTTGTTGATATGAGTTTACAACATCATAAAAAGATAGCAATTATTGGTAGAAGAGCGCAAAGAATTGTTGATATCGCGATTGCTGATGGATATTTAGATATTCCTAAAACAAGTTTAATTAATCTTAAATTTATTGATGATAAAAATAAAAATGATGACCCAAATATCGTAGCATTAGTTACGGGTAATCGTCATGAACCATTCTTTATGTTACAAAGAATGTGTAAAAAAGCTGATCGATTGATTCATATTACTGAACAAGATACAGTCGTGTTAATGACTCCACCTGTACCAGGTACTGAAAAAATGGCAGCAAGAACACTAGATGTACTATATAGAAGTGATGCGATTGTTGAAAATATTGATAAAAGATTATTAACATCGGCGCATGCGACTGGTGAAGAATTAAAAATGATGATTAATTTATTAAAACCTAAATATATCATTCCAACCATTGGGGAATATAGACACCAATATGGATTAAAAAAATTAGCAGAAGAAATCGGATATGATTCTGATCACGTCTTTATCTTAGATAACGGTGATGTTTTAAATATTAAGGATAAAGATTTATTTATATCTAGAAATGAAATCAGCGTTGGAGAAATCTTAATTGACGGAACTGCTGTTGGTGATGTTAATGACTATGTGATGAAAGATAGAGAATTACTAGCTGAAGATGGTGCGTTATTAATCGTTGCTCATGTTTCACCTAAGTATAAAAAGATCTTAGGTGATGTAGAAATCGTGACTAAAGGCTTTGTTTATGTTCAAGAATCAGAAGAAATACTAAATAATATTAAACAATTATTTTATAAAGCCAGTGAAAAACATTTAAAAGGTAAATATATCAATTGGAATGAATATAAAAGAGATGTAAGAAATGAAATCAATAGATATATCTATCAAGAAATAAAAAGAAGACCGATTACTATACCAGTGATTATATCAACTGAAATTTAGGAGGATATGATGAAAATCTATACAAAGCGTGGAGATTTTGGACAAACAGATTTATTAAGAAGACGAGTTAAGAAAAATGATTTATACATCGAAGTTAATGGACAATTAGATGAAGTGATGGCAACACTTTTAGTTGCTAAACAGCATGTAAAAGACATAGAGATATTATCTGATTTAGATAAAATCCATCAAGTTATTTTTCAAATGGCTTTTGAGATTGCTTTAGATGATGAGAATGATTTTAAAGTATTTGATGAGAATGTATCTTGGTTAGAACATCGTATTGATCAAATGGATGAAACTTTAGAAAAACTGACTAAATTTATTCAATTAGATCAAAGTATGGCTGCAGCTTGGTTAAATATGGCTCGTGTTAAAACAAGAACTGCTGAACGTGCACTCATTGAATTAAATGATCATAAAACGCTAAATGAACAGAGCTTAAAATTTATGAATAGACTCTCAGATTATTTGTTTACAGCAGGTAGAATATTTAACTAACAATAAGATAAGTATACTTATCTTATTTTTTTGATTTACAATGTAAGCGGTTTCGTGTTATCATAGTCTTGATGAAAGAAGGTATATATATGGAATTTATAAAAGTCGTTATTTGGGGATTTGGGGCTATGGGACAAGGCATGGCAGATATGTTAATTTCTAAAAAAGGTGTAAACATTGTAGGTGTTTGTGATATTAACAAAAATATCGTTAATAAAAAACTTTCTACGGTTATGCATACTAAATTAGAAAATGATGTTTTGATATCAAGTGATATTGATGAAATCCTAAAATCTAGTAAACCTGATGTAGTTTTACTATGTACAGATAGTTTTGTAAAAGGTGCTTTTCCTAAAATTAAAAAAATAGTAGAACAAAACATCAATGTTATTACAACAGCTGAAGAAATGACTTTTCCATTTGAAAGTCATCCAGAATTATCTAAAGATATGGATGATTTGGCAAAAAAACATAAAGTTACAATTTTAGGCAGTGGCATCAATCCAGGATTTGTTATGGACTTACTTGTCTTGCAATTAACTGGTGCAATGAAAGATGTATCACATATTGATGTTAAAAGAGTGAATAGCCTATCTCCTTTTGGACCTGCAGTGATGGAAGAACAAGGTGTTGGTGATACACTTGATCAATATCATGAGAGAATCAAAAACAATAATCTAGCAGGACATGTAGGATTTAATCAAAGTGTTCATATGATTTTTAAAGGGCTTGGTTTAAAAGCTACTAAATTTGAACAACAAATGGAACCTATTATTTCTAATGTTGATAGAAAATCTAAATATGCAAGTGCTAAAAAAGGCACATTAGCTGGTATTAATATGACTGCACAAGGATATCTTGGGAAAGACTTATTTTTAAACATGGACCATCCTCAACAAATCGAACCACAATTAGAAGGTGTACATACTGGAGATTATATTGATATTTTAGGGTGTCCAGATATTCATATGGCTATTACACCAGAAATTGATGGTGGTATTGGAACGATTGCGATTTGTGTCAATATGATTCCACATGTGATTAACGCAAGAGCGGGACTTAAAACAATGATAGATCTACCTATCCCAAGAGCAATCTTAGGCGATATGAGAGATATGATTGATATAGACGAATAGATTATCTTAATTTAGAAAGAAGGTAAATTGATGATAAAAAAAGGCACATATGTATATATTAAAAAAATAGTTTTAAAATCAAGTGAGAGATCTTCACATATACCTTTTGATACTTTAGATAAAGACTTTGTGATGAAAGTTAAAGGATATTTGATGAATGATGCATTCATTGGAGATAACGTAGATATTCTAACTGAAACAAAAAGAAGAGTTAGCGGTATTTTAATTGAAGCAAATCCAACATATACGCATTCATTTGGAGATTATCTTGATGAAGTTAAAACTATGAAAGATATTATCCTAACAGAAATGGAGGATACCCTTCATGACTAAATATGAAAAAATGATGACTAAAAAACAAGAGATTATGAAAGATTCTCTAAATCTTGATTATGAAAAATTTGAACTTGAAGGTATCGCTTTTGATTATGAAAAAATGATGAATGATGCAGGTTATGATTTTGAAGCTGTTAAAAAAATTCAAGAGGATAATCATGTAGGCGACACACCATTAGTTGAATTAAAACAAATAACTAAATATGCAAGAAAGTTTGCAAAAAAAGGATATGGTGCAAGAATATTTTTAAAAGATGAAGCACTTAATCTAAGTGGTTCCTTTAAAGCAAGAAGAGCAGTTATCAGTGTATATCACGCTAAAAAAATGGGATATAAAGGTGTTGTAGCTGCAACAAGTGGCAATTATGGTGCAGCTGTAGCTGCAATGGCTGCAAGACTTAATTTAAAGTGTATCATTGTTCAAGAAGTTTTTGATTCTAAAGATATCAGTCAACCAGAAATCATAGAAAAAGCAAGACGCTGTGAAGCATATGGTGCTGAAGTGATTCAATTATCTGTTGGACCAGAATTGTTCTATGAATTTTTAAACATACTTGATCAAACCAAATATTTCAATGCGTCTCTTTATTCACCATATGGGATTAAAGGCATTGAAACTTTAGGCTATGAAATAGCTGATGAAGTCCTTAAAAAAGAAAAACGATATCCTGATGCGGTTGTTATAACAAATGCTGGTGGAGGTAATTTAACTGGTACTGCAAGAGGATTAAGATATCATGGTGCTAAAGATACTAAGATTATTGCAGCAAGTGTTGACTTATCAGGTTTACATATGGCTAGCGATCATGACTTTAATTTAAAATCATTTACCACAGGGCATACAGGATTTGGAATTCCGTTTTCAACTTTTCCTGATCGCTCTGACGTGCCAAGAAGTGCTGCAAGACCATTAAGATATATGGATCAATATGTTTTAATGACCCAGGGGGCGGTGTTTTTTATTACAGAAGCTTTATCCTTACTTGAAGGTATGGAAAGAGGCCCTGCAGGAAATATTAGTTTAGCTGCAGCATTTTCATTGGCGCAAACTATGAAAGAAGATGAAATTATTGTTGTACAAGAAAGTGAGTATACAGGTGCTGGAAAGCATTTTAATAGTCAAATTTCTTTTGCGAAAAAACAAGGCATCATTTTAGAGTTTGGTTCTTGTGAAAAAGAGGTTGCTGGAAAAAATTTAGTTTTTCCTAAATCAGGAAAAGATGTCATACATAAAGAACTGAATTTAATGGATTTAAAGAAATCATACTTGAAACACTATAAAGATAAAATTTTATCTAAACAAGAGTATGCATATCTTAAAGAAGAATTAAATCTAAACATAGATAAAATCATAAAAATGATGGAGGAAATCAATGAAAGCTAGAAAAGATGATTATGAGAAAAGAAGTCTTCATTTGCAAGATAAAACAGATCAAGAATTAAAAACATATTTTTATGAACTTTTAGATCAAATGATGGATCCAATTCTAGATTTAGCTTATACACATACTTCACCTTCTATTGAACGAAGTGTATTATTAAGAATGGGTTTTTCTTCAATTGAAGCCAAAGCTTTAGTTGATATGATTTTAGAACAAAATTTAATTTCTCATGGCGCAGGTCATGTCATTTTAAAATATGCTAAACTTAATGATCTTGATATTAGAGATGCCGGTTTAAAACTTTTAGAATCTAATGATTTTAAAGCAGTTAAGGAGGCATTCAAATGATAAAACCAAATGAAAAACTAGATATTAGACATATTTTAGATGATCTTGAAAATTATAGACCTAAGCGAAAAGGTTGGGTATGGAGAACTAAAAATCCTCAAGATATTGGAGATTTCCATTATGTTGATATTTCTGATTCACTTAAAAATTATGTTTCACTACCAAGTGCAAGATATTTAAATCATATCGATCCTCAACCAGATGCAACTATTACTACAGAGATTGCATCAGGACGTTTTGAAGATGATATTAGAAGAATGCGTATGGCAGCTTATCATGGTGCAGATCATATCATGGTGATTAGAACTGCAGGACAATCTCATATGGATGGTTTGCTAGAAGGTACACCTCAAGGTGTAGGTGGCGTGCCTATCACTAGAAAACAAGTAAGAGCTCAACGAAAAGCACTTGATATTATAGAAGATGAAGTAGGAAGACCTATTAATTATCATTCTTATGTATCAGGAGTTGCTGGGCCGGAAATTGCAGTTATGTTTACTGAAGAAGGCGTCAACGGAGCGCATCAAGATCCTCAATATAATGTTTTGTATAGAAATATCAATATGATAAGAAGTTTTGTTGATGCTGCTGAATCTAAACGTATTATGGCATTTGGCGGACTTGCACAAATTGATGGTGCACATAACGCAAATGCAACTGCAAGAGATGCATGGAAAGTCATGCCAGAGCTTTTAGTTCAACATGGCATCAATTCTAGATTTAGTGAAAAAGTAGGTATTAGACCTGATTTGATTTGTCTATCAACAGTTCCACCTGCTGCACCACCAAGTCCAGATATCAAAGTAAATCTTCCTTATGCACTAGCACTTCGTGAGTTTTTTAGTGCTTATAAAATGAGAGCACAAATGAATACCAAATACATGGATTCATCTACTAGAGAAGCAACCGTAACTCATGTCTTAAATTTATTAATATCTAAATTAACATCTGCTGATATCCAATCAACCATAACACCTGATGAAGGTCGTAATGTGCCTTGGCATATGTTTAACATTGAAGCACTTGATACGGCTAAACAAGCAATGGTAGGCATGGATGATTTAATGAGTATGCTTGAATTTAAAAAAGATAGTGATTTATTTAAAACAAAAAGAGAACTTCAAATACGATCTATTTTAATGATGGAAGAAATGATTGAAATAGGTGGATATTTTCAGGCTGTTGAAAATGGCATGTTTGTAGATAGTGGATTATATCCTGAGCGTATGGATGATGGTATCAGTAGAAAAATAGATGGTGGCATCGGAAGTGATACAACCTATAAGAGAGCTAAAGATTATCTAGCTCCAGTTTCTGCGCATTATGGATATAATAATGTATCTCAATATGACTCAAAACTAGTCGATCATCCAGAAAAATTAATTGGTGGAGATACATTTGAACAACCTGATAAAATCCAATATATCGATGAACTTGATCCAGAAGATAATGTCAATAATAGATTAGATGAAAGTGAAGCTTATAGAAACAAAAATTTATTAAAACCTGAAGTTCAATGGCTTGCTGATGGTGTTGTTACTGTTGATTTATTTTTTCCAACAGAAAAGATTATTGCAGAAGCGGCAGCACTAGAGTTAGGTAAACGTATGAATTTATCTTCAGTTGAAGTGATTCACTCTGAAGTGATGCATCCAAGTGAAGGCACACGTATACAAATTAAAGGTGTTGTAGATTTTGATATTGACATGACAAAATTAAAAATCATTAAAAAAGAAGAAAACCTTCCAGCAGATGATATCTTAGCCTATGCTAAAAAGCATCATATAAAAGTTATAGCTGGTACAGGTGGTAGTGATGAACATAGTGTTGGTATGAGAGAAATACTTGATATCAAACATGGTGGTATCGAAAAATATGGATTAAAATATACATATCTAGGAACATCAGTACCTATAGAAAAATTTATTGATGCAGCTATTGAAGAAGATGCAAGTGTTGTGATGATTTCTTTAATTATTTCTCATGATGATATTCATTATAAGAATATGAAAAAACTAAATGATTATGCTATTGAAAAAGGTGTAAGAGATAAACTGATCTTATTAGCTGGTGGCACACAAGTGACCCCAGAGATTGCTAAAGATAGCGGAATGGACCAAGGCTTCAGTCGAGGAACTAAAGGCATTGATGTGGCTTCATTTGTCGTTAAAAAACATAAGGAAATTTATGGAAATTGATGTATTAGTCGCAGAAATTGGATCAACTACAACTATAGTTAATGCATTTAACCTTTTTGGTGTGCCTTTAGAGTTCATTGGTAGAGGTATATCTAGAACAACAGTTGAATCAGATGTAACTATCGGTCTAAATGATGCGATTAAAGATTTAAAAAACAATTTAAACATAGATAAACTTACCTATAAAGAAATGCATGCAACATCAAGTGCAGCGGGTGGCTTAAAAATTACAGTTCATGGTCTTGTCTATGACATGACAGCAAAAGCTGCAAAAGAAGCTGCTTTAAATGCTGGAGCAAACATTCATTTAATCACCGCAAATCTTATCGATGATGATCATATGGATCAAATAAAAAAAGTTAAACCAAACATTATCATCATAGCTGGTGGTACCAATTATGGTGAAAAAGAAGTAAGTTTTCAAAATCTTTTAAAAGTTAAAGATTTAAATATACCTATCATTTATAGTGGTAACATAGCAAACCACAATCGAATTAAAGATTTAGATATTAAAGATTTAACCATAGTTGAAAATGTTTATCCAAGAGTTGATGATTTTAATATACTTCCTTTAAGAGCTGCTATTTATGAAACATTTGAAAAACATATCATCAAAGCCAAAGGCATGAATAAAATTTATGACATGATCACATCACATATCGTCCCAACCCCTGGAGCTGTTATGGAAACAACACTCATTTTAAATGAATTAAAACCAGGAGTTTTAACCATTGATGTAGGAGGGGCAACAACTGATATTCATTCAGTATGTGAACCAAGAACCATTTATCAAAAATATCATGATGGAGAACCTTTATTTAAAAGAACAGTTGAAGGTGATTTAGGTGTCTATATTAATAGAGAATTAGTCTTTAATCAATCAAATAAAAAAGAGATTTATAATCAACTTAATTTAGATGAAGAAGATATCCTAAAATTATTAAAAAACGAACCCTTTATACCACAAACAAAAGAAGGTAAAATACTTATAGATATGCTTAGTGAAACTTGTGTATCTAAAGCCCTAGACCGCCATGTAGGCGATTTAAGAAGAGTTTATACAACCAACGGTATGAAAGTCATTCCTGATGGAAAAGACTTAAGTGAAGTAAAAAACATCTATCTAACAGGTGGAGCATGTTTGAATCATTTAAGTATAGAAAATAAAATAGGTGAGTATTTAGAAAATCAAGTCCATAAACTCATTCCAAACAAAAATACACCTATTCATAAAGATAGTTTATATATATTTGCCTCCCTTGGAGTCCTATCTTTAAGCTATAAAGAAAAAGTAAAAGCATATCTCAAAGAGACCTATATAAAAGGAGTTGAGTAGATGTATCCAAAAGTGATTATTGATCCTAAAAAATATGCGTTTAATGTTGATTATATTACAAACCTTTGTCATAGACAGCAACTTTCAGTGATGGCAGTGTCTAAGGTGTTTTCTAATGATCCAAAACTTATTGAGGTTCTAGACCGATCTAATGTCTCATATATAGCAGATTCTAAATTAGAAAACCTAATGCATATGAAAACAACTAAAAAGAAAGTATATCTACGCATACCTGCTTTATCAGAAGCTAGTCTAGTTGTAAGATATACGGATATGTCATTAAATTCAGAACTAGTTGTGATTGACAAATTAAATGAAGTTGCAGCAAAAATGAATAAAAGACATCAAATTATATTTATGTATGACTTAGGAGATTTAAGAGAAGGTGTTTATTATAAAGATTTTTCTTTAAAAGATATCAAACATATCTTAAGTTTATCTCATATAGAGTTAAAAGGCATTGGAACAAATTTAACTTGTTATGGTAGTGTTATTCCAACTTTTGAAACTTATGAAAAACTAAAAAATATTAAAGATCAGATAGAATCAAACTTTAAGATTAAATTAGATATCATCTCAGGTGGAAATTCTTCATCTATACCCATGCTTATGAATCAAACTCTTCCACCATATATTAACAACCTTCGCATAGGAGAAGCATTAATATTAGGTAGGGAAACAGCTTATCAAGAAAAAATTGATCATTTATATGAAGATGTCATTACATTGGAAGTTGAAATTCTAGAGATTAAGGATAAACCTTCATTTCCAGAAGGAGAACTAGGCTATGATGCCTTTGGACAAAAGATTGAATATGTTGATAAAGGTATGATGAAAAGAGCTATTTTAGGTATTGGAAGACAAGATGTTAGCTTAAATGATTTATATCCAATCAAAGGCATAACTTTTATTGGTTCAAGCAGTGATCATTTAATTGTTGAAATAGCTGAAGGAAAATACCATATAGGCGATATTCTAACATTTAAATTAAAATATGGTGGTATTTTAAGCCTATTAAATTCTTCATATGTGGAAAAAACATATGTCTAAAATCTATAGACCCACATGGGCAGAGATCAATCTTAACCATATTGAGCATAACTTTAATTATGTAGCTAATCTAAATCCAAATAAACAAATTATACCTGTTGTTAAAGCTGATGCTTATGGACATGGAGCATTAGAAGTTATGAATTTTCTATATCAAAAAGGTATAAACATGTTTGCAGTATCTTTGCTTGAAGAAGCAATCAAATTAAGAAACAACAATAAGAAAATTAAAATTTTAATGCTAGGCCCTATTTTAGAAGATCAATTTAGTGTAGCTCAAAAAAATAAAATTGATATTACATTATATGATACAAATATAGTTCAAACTTTGTTAAAAACTAATCACAAATTAAATGTACATCTTAAAATTGACACGGGTATGAATCGATATGGTATAAAGGATAAGAAAGAAATCCTTGAAATTATTGATCAACTTCAAACTCATAAAACACTTAATCTAGAAGGTGTCTTTACACATTTTGCAACCGCAAATGATGATAAAAAGATATATGATCTTCAAGTTGAAAGATTTAAAGATATTTTAAATGATATTAAAGTAAAACCAAAGATGATACATATATCTAATTCATCTTCAGCGATTAAATATGAAAAATACTATGATTTTACAACACATATAAGATTAGGTATATCTTTATATGGGTTATCACTTGATAAAACAAAAACCAATCTTAAACCAGCAATGTCTTTAAAAAGTAAAGTCGTTCAGATTAAACAATTAAAAGCTGGGGAAGTAGTCGGTTATGGAGCAACTTATACATCGGTAACCAAAGAGAGAATTGCAGTTATTCCTATTGGATATGCTGATGGGTGGATAAGAAAAAACAGACATAACGATGTTCAAATCAACCATAAAAGATATCAAATTATTGGTTTAATTTGTATGGATGCATTATTTGTCAGTATTGATTCTAAAGTACAAATTGGTGATGAAGTTACTTTATTTGGTGACTTGATTTCCATTGATGAAGTTGCAGAAAAACAGCAAACAAATCTTTATGAGGTTTGTACGAATATATCTAAACGAGTTCCAAGAATATATATACAAGGAGAAGAAAAATGAATTTAAAAGGTAAAAGTTTATTAACATTATTAGATTATAAACCTGAAGAAATCCAGTATTTGATTAATCTTGCTAAAAGGCTTAAAGAAGAGAAAATCCAGGGTATACATCATCGTTATCTAGAAGGTAAAAATATTGTATTGCTTTTCCAAAAAGACTCTACAAGAACTAGATGTGCATTTGAAGTAGGTTCAACTGATTTAGGCATGCAAACAACATATTTAGGACCAACTGGATCACAAATGGGTAAAAAAGAAAGTGTTAAAGATACCGCTAGAGTCTTAGGGAAAATGTATGATGCTATTGAATTTCGTGGATATCGTCAATCAGATGTAGAAGCTTTAGCTAAATATTCAGGTGTTCCTGTATATAATGGATTAACTGATGAATTTCATCCAACACAAATTCTAGCAGACTTTCTAACCATACAAGAAAACTTTGGATATTTAAAAGGCATTAAGTTTGCATATTATGGAGATGCTAGAAATAATATGGGTAACTCATTAATGATTGGTTGTGCTAAGATGGGTATGCATTTTAAAGCTGTAGCTCCTAAAGAGTTATGGCCAACTCAAGAGTTAATTGACACTTGTAATCTGATTGCTCAAACAACAGGTGCGACACTAACCTTTGAAGAAGATCCTATGAAAGGTGCTAAAGATAGTGATGTTATTTATACTGATGTTTGGGTATCCATGGGAGAACCTAAAGAAGTCTGGGCAAAGAGAATTGCAGAACTTTATCCATATCAAATTACTAAAAAGATTATGAATCAAGCCTATAAGACTGCAATATTTATGCATTGTCTACCTGCTTTCCATTCACTAGACACTGAAGTTGGAAAACAAGCAGCTCTAGACTTTGGAAAAGATTATCCAAGTTTAGCTAATGGTGAATTAGAAGTAACTGATGAAGTTATAGAATCAAATCAAAGTGTTGTTTTTGAAGAAGCTGGAAATAGAATGCATACAATTAAAGCAGTTATTCTAGCATCACTTACAGATGATTTTTAATCACAAAAGATAAAGAAATAATCAATTAGGAAAACCAAGGTTATCTTGGTTTTCTTTTTTTAAATGATTAAGCGATGAAGATAAGGTTTATTCTTGACAAAGACGTAGTATTCGTGTAAACTTAATCGGGCTATAAAAGCGTATAGATTGATCGCTACTAGCTATTTTTTATGAATATGAGGTATAAACATGATTGCTGTTTCAAAATTAAGTTTAATTTTTCCAGATAAAAAAATATTTACAGATGTAAATCTAAAATTCGTACCAGGAAATTGCTATGGTATTATTGGTGCAAACGGTGCTGGAAAAACAACATTTTTAAAATTATTATCAGGTGAAAAGAAAGCTACATCTGGTGATATTATCATAGATAAAGGTAAAAGACTTGCGACTCTTAATCAAAATCAAAATGCTTTTGATGACTATACAGTTGTAGAAACTGTGATTATGGGATATAAAGAGTTATTTCAAATCATGAAAGATAAAGAAGTCTATTATGAAAAGCTTGATTTAACTGAAAAAGAAGGATATGAATTAGCTGATTTAGAAATTCTTTTTGCAGAACTTGATGGATGGAATGCTGAAGTAGATGCTGAAAAACTACTTAATGGACTTAATGTTCCTATGGAAGATTTTAGTAAAAAAATGAAAGATATCCTACCTAAAAATAAAGTAAAAGTATTACTTGCACAAGCACTTTTTGGAAGCCCTGATATTTTATTATTAGATGAACCTACCAACCATTTAGATTTTGAAGCGATTAATTGGCTAGAAGAATATCTTATCAATTATGAAAATACTGTAATCACAGTATCTCATGATAGACATTTTTTAAATAATGTATGTACACATATGGTTGATATAGATTTTTTTCAAGCTAAAATGTATGCAGGAAATTATGATTTTTGGTTAGAATCATCACAATTGATGCAAAAATTAATGGCTGATAAAAATAAGAAAAAAGAAGAACGTATTGCGGAATTAAAAAGCTTTATTGCTAGATTTAGCGCAAACTTATCTAAATCAAGTCAAGCAACATCACGTAAGAAGTCTTTAGAAAAAATAGAATTAGATGAAATTGTACCATCTTCAAGAAAATATCCATTCATAGGATTTGAAATCGAAAAAATATTAGGAAAAGATGTATTAGAAGTTGAAAATCTAGGATTAACTATTGATGAACAAGTTTTATTTGAAAATGTTTCTTTTATTATCAATCGTGAAGACAAAATAGCATTAATTGGTAAAAATGATTTAGCTAAAACTGCTTTATTAAAAGTTCTAGCTGGAGAATTAGAACCAACTTCTGGAAAACTTAAATGGGGACAAACTGTTAATAAGTCATATTTTCCAGGCGAAAATGAAAAGTTTTTTGTTAATTCTGATTTAAATTTAGTCGAATGGTTAAGACAATACTCAAAAGAACCTGCAGAAACATATATTAGAGGATTTTTAGGACGTATGCTATTTAGTGGAGATCAAGCATTAAAAGAAGTTAAGTTTTTATCTGGTGGAGAAAAAATGCGTTGTATGTTTTCTAAGATGATGCTTTCTCAAAGTAATACTTTAATTATTGATTCACCAACAAACCATCTTGATTTAGAAACTATTCAATCAGTTGATAACGGATTATCAAACTTTAAAGGTGCTTTAATTCTAGTTTCTCATGACCATAGATTGTTACAATCTGTTACGAATAAAGTTGTAGAGATTGGAAATGTTGGATCATATAGCTATGAAGGAACATTTGATTCATATTTGAGTCATGATCAATTAAAAGAACAAAGAAAACAAATATATAAATAAAAAGATGCCTGAATTTCAGGCATCTTTTTTTATCTTTTCTTATGTTTGATTTTATCAATTATTTTCAAGCGATCAGACAATGCTTTTTCATATGAACTTTCATCTTTTGGATGGAAATATGTCTTATCTTTAATTAAATTAGGTAAATAAGATTGATCATTTAATGAATTTTCATCTGAATGTGGATAATGATATATTTCAGGATTCATTTTAATCTTTCTATTGACTGCATGATCAGGTAAAACACCACAATCATTATTTTCTATATCATGTAGCGCTTCATCAATGGCTAAATATCCTGTATTACTCTTAGGAGAAAGTGCCATATCAACAACAATAACACCTAACATAATACGTGCTTCAGGTAGTCCTACTTTAAGCGCTGCTTCAGTTGCAGCTAATACTTTTTGTCCCATCAATGGATTAGCTAAGCCAATATCTTCATAAGCAATCACTAATAATCTTCTAATGATTGATAATAAATCACCTAATATAATAAGTCTTGCTAGATAATGAACTGCCGCATCTACATCAGAACCTCTAATTGATTTTTGAAGTGCACTTAATAAATCATAAAAGTGATCTTCATGATTATCTAAATCAAGTTGTTTTTTACCACTTACTCTTCTAACATGTTGTGCGGTTAAGATATCGTTACCTTCTAAAATAAGAGATGCGCTTTCTAATAGATTTAATGCAGTTCTAATTTCATGATTAGAATATCTTATGATTTCATCAAGAGCTTTTTGATCGATTGTGATATCAACTTCAAGTTCTTGTATGCCATTTAAAACAGCTTTTTTTAAGTCTTCATCTTCAAGCTTCTTAACTTCATATAAATGACATCTAGAACGAATGGCTGGGTTTACACTTTGATAAGGATTTAAAGTGGTTAATCCAATAACTGTAGCCTTACCATTTTCCATAAATGGAAGCAGATAATCTTGAGTGTCTTTTTTCATTCTATGAATTTCATCAATGACGATTAAGATATCTTTATAAACTGTTGTATCTACAATATCTTTTAATTTTTGTTTAGAATCTGTAGAAGCATTAAAAAAATATGTTTCTAGATTTGATTTATTGGCAAAAATGTTCGCAATTGTAGTCTTTCCAGTTCCTGGAGGACCATATAATATAAATGATAAAATTTTAGATTTTTCTAACATCATAGATAAGACACCATCTTGTGAAACAAGATGGTCTTGTCCATAAACGTTTTTGAATTCAGTTGGTCGTATTCTATAAGCTAATGGCTTCATTTAATCACCTAACAACATTATATCATACTTGTAAAATCAAATAGAATAGGTTAAAATATTTAAGTGATACAAAAAAATATAAGAAACAATATGGAGGTTTAATATGAACTTAAGAGATTATATTGCAGAGGTACCTAATTTTCCTAAAAAAGGCATACTATTTAGAGATATAACACCATTGATGTCAGATGGAAAAGCTTATCAATTTGCAGCAGAAGAGTTTACAAAATACGCTAAAGAAAAAAAGGCAACAGTGATTGTTGGACCTGAAGCTAGAGGATTTATTTTTGGATGTCCAGTTGCAACTAATTTAGGCATTGGATTTATTCCAGTTAGAAAACCAGGAAAACTTCCACGAGAAGCTATTTCAGTTTCTTATGACTTAGAATATGGTTCAAATCATTTATGCATGCATAAAGATGCAATTAAACCTGGCGATAGAGTTTTAGTCATTGATGACTTGTTAGCTACAGGTGGCACAATGGAAGCAACAGTCGAACTTGTTGAAAAACTTGGTGGTAATGTTGTAGGACTTGCTTTTCTAATTGAACTTAGCGATTTAAACGGTAGAGATAAACTTCAAAACCATGATATACTTACTTTAATTAAATATTAAAAGAAAGAAGTTTTTATATGACAGATCCTTTATTTGAATCCTTAGTAGAATCTTTCCAATCATATATTCATAACCCAAAAGATATAGAGCTTATTAAAAAAGCTTATTTTTTGTCGAAGGAAAGTCACGAAGGTCAAATGCGTAAGAGTGGGGATCCATATATTACACACCCTGTTGCAGTTGCAAAAATTCTAGCAGAATTAACAGCTGGTCCAGCTACAATCATTGCTGCATTACTTCATGATACTGTTGAAGATACATCAGTAACACTAAAAGATGTTGAAAAAGATTATGGTCCTGAGATAGCAGCATTAGTAGATGGTGTAACTAAAATAGGTAAATTATCTTTTAATATCGTTGCTTCACAAGCAGAAAATCATCAAAAAATGTTATTAGCAATGGCTAAAGATATTAGAGTTATCTTAATAAAGATTGCTGATCGCCTACATAATGTAAGAACACTAAACTCTATGTCTCCTGAAAAGCAATATAAAATAGCCAGTGAAACACTTGATATTTATGCACCACTTGCTCATAGACTTGGGATATTTAGAATAAAAGCTGAACTTGAAGATCGTTCACTAAGATATACTGATCCACCCATGTATTATAGAGTTTCAAATATGATTCAGACTAAAAAGACAGAACGAGAAGCTTCTATAGAACATGTAATAGAACATATCAAAGAATTGTTTGTACATTCTAAATTAAAAGATTATGAAATTAAAGGTAGAATTAAAAATATATTTTCAATTTATAAAAAAATGGTTAGAGATAATAGAGCTTTTGAAGATATTTACGACCTATTAGCTGTTAGAATTATCGTTGATAAAGTTGAAACTTGTTATCAAGCTTTAGGCATTATTCATGCTAATTTTACGCCTATTCCTAGACGATTTAAAGACTATATCGCAGTACCTAAGCCAAATATGTATCAATCCCTTCATACGACTGTCTTATCAGAAGATGGGACGTTATTTGAAGTTCAAATCCGAACAGAAGAAATGGATCATGTTGCAGAATTTGGGGTTGCTGCTCACTGGGCATATAAAGAAAATAAAACATATTCTAGAGAACGTGAGCAATTTGAAATTGCTCAAAAACTTAAATGGTATGGCGAATTAATGAAGATGACCGAAGATTCTGATGAAACTGAAGGTAGTGCTGAAGAGTTTGTTGGAACTGTTAAAGGTGATATTCTTGACGCCAATGTTTATGTGTTTACACCAAAAGGTGCAGTTATAGAATTACCTAAAGGTGCAACACCTATAGATTTTGCTTATCGTATTCATACTGATATTGGTAATAAAATGGTTGGTGCAATTGTTAATAATAGAATTGTGACACTAGATTATGAACTAAATACTGGGGATATTGTAAGTGTTAGAACTAATAAAAATTCATATGGTCCGAGTGAAGATTGGTTAAAAATAGCGAAATCTTCACATGCAAAACATAAAATTAAAGGTTTTTTAAATAAATTAAATAGAGATAATTTAATTCAATTAGGAAAAGAACAACTAGATCGAGAAATGCATGCACAAAAAGTTACACAAACACTTGATGATGCATTTGTTAAAAAATTCTTTGAAAAGAATATGATTTCTGATGTTGAATCACTACATCTTGAAATTGGTAAAGGTATCATAAGTGCTAAAACTGTTGTTTCTAAAGCTTTAGGCAAAGAAGTTGATAAGGAAGAATTCTTACAACGTCAAATGGAAAAAGCTGCAAGACAATTAACAACACATAGTGAAACTGGTGTTGTTATCGAAGGTCTCTCTAGTCCACAAATAAAACTTGCAAATTGTTGTTTGCCTATTCCTGGTGATCAAATTATCGGTTTTGTAAGTAAAACAAGTGGTATTGTTATTCATTCAACATTTTGTCCAAACTGTAATCAATTTGATGAAAATAGATTAATTGAAGCATTCTGGTCATCTGAAATCACAAGAAAATATCCTACAAGAATTAAAATTATAGGAACAACAAAACCAACACTCTTAACTGAAGTCGTTACTGCAGTCAATGCACATTCGATATCGATTGCAGAAGTTAATGCTACGAATGGTTCTAATATGGAAATGGTTATTAAACTAAAAGTCTTAATTAACGATCAAAACACTTTACAATCACTTATGGTTAACTTAAGAAAGATTAGCGATATCTTTCAAGTAGAAAGAGATTTCAAATGAGAGTCATCGTTCAAAGAGTGAAGCAAGCTTCAGTCGAAGTGAAGCATAAAGAGGTTGCATCTATTTCTAAAGGATATTTATTGTATATTGGATTAAGTGATACAGATAACGAAAAGATTGTTGAAAAAGTTGCAACTAAAGTTAAGAATTTAAGAATTTTTGAAGATGAACATCAAAAAATGAATTTAAGTTTAAAACAAGTTAATGGATCTATTTTAGCAGTTTCCCAATTTACATTATATGGTGATACAAAAGGTAATAATAGACCATCTTTCATAAGAGCTGCTAGACCTGAAGTTGCAAAACCATTGTATGAATCATTTATTGCTCACTTAAAAGAAGAATTTGATGTTAAATCAGGCATTTTCCAAGAAGATATGGATATTTTGAGTGTAAATGATGGACCTGTAACGATTATCATTGAAATAGATTGACAATAAGACTATAAAAAAGATAAAATAAGAGTATAAATAAATAGCCTGTGAAAAAGTGTATTTAAGTTATTAAATAGTGACACCTTTGGAGGCATTAGATATGAAAATGAGGGCTAGAAATTATTCTAGAACTAAGGTGGTACCGCGATTATTCGTCCTTAGATTTTTTAAGGACGATTTTTTTTAAATAGATGAGAGGATATTTTGATGAAAAAGAAACCATTTAAACATATGCCTAAAGTATTATTTGGTGAATATATGTTAAGAACACTTAAAACAAAAGATTATCGAGATTTATTTGAATATGGTAAGGATCCAGAGGTTACAAAATTTTTAAATTGGGGACCAATGGTTTTATCAATTGAAGCCAAAAGATCAATTAAAGAAATTTTCTATCCTAGAGTAAAAAATGGACTACCTGTAGGATATGCAATCATAGATATCAATAAAAATAAAATGATAGGTACCGTTGATTTTCATTCAGTCATAAGTGATCAAAACACTGCAGAAATCGGATATGTTATTCATAAAGATTACTGGGGTAAAGGAATTATGACTCAAGCAGTAAAAGAACTTATAAAGCTTGGATTTACTTATCTAAACTATGATAAGATCATCATCAAGCATTTAAGTAAAAATATTGGAAGTCAAAGAGTCATTGAAAAATCAGGATTTAAATATATTAAAAAAGAACCATATACACTTAAAAAAATAAATTCAATTATCGAAGATGATATGTTGATATATGAAATAACCAAGGAGGATTATCATGGCAGCAAACAGAGTTAAGGGTACATATGATGTACTTCCAAGTGAATCTTATAAATGGGTCGCTTTAGAAACTAAGATTAGAGAGATTCTTAGTTTATATAACTTAAAAGAAATTAGAACTCCTATGATGGAGTATTCTAATGTTTTTCATAGAGATTCTGAAGGATCTGACATGGTAACAAAAGAAACATATGATTTTGTTGACAGATCTAATCGAGCATTAACCTTAAGACCAGAAGGTACTGCCGGCGTGATTAGAAGTTATGTAGAAAATAAATTATATGCGTCTCAAGAATTAGAAAAAGTCTATTATATTGGACCTAATTTTAGATATGAAAGACCAGGGAAAGGTAGATATCGCCAATTTTCTCAATTTGGTGTTGAAGCTATCGGAACAGTTGATCCAGCATTAGATGCTGAAATGATTATCCTTGCTTATGATTTTATTAAAAGATTAGGATTAAAAGGTGTTAAGGTAAGAGTTAATACACTTGGAGATCAAGAATCAAGAGATAGATATCAAGAAGCTTTAGTTAAGCACTTCACACCACATATTCATGAGTTATGTGAGGATTGTAAAAATCGTATTGATAAAAATCCTTTGCGTATATTAGACTGTAAAATTGATTATAAACATGAATCAGTCATTAATGCACCAACGCCTCTAGATTTATTAAATGATGCATCACGTGCTTACTTTGATGAAGTCAAGAGTCACTTAGAAATGTGTGGTATAGATTATGTGATCGCACCTAAATTAGTTAGAGGACTTGACTATTATAGTCACACCGTATTTGAAATAGAAGCCGATATAAAAGGCTTTGGAGCTGCTAATGTACTTGGTGGTGGTGGAAGATACCAAAAATTAGTTTCTGAGCTTGGAGGGCCTGATTTAGGCGGTATAGGCTTTGCATTTGGTATGGAAAGATTGTTAATGGCATTAGAGGCTAATCACATTGAACTTAATGAAGATGTTGAAGTTGATTGTTTTGTCATTACTTTTAGTAAAGAGTTAAAAAAAATAGGAACTAAAATTTTATATGATCTTAGACAAGAAAATTTTGTTTCAGATATGAACTATACAGCTAAATCTTTTAAAGGACAACTTAAACAAGCATTAAGATTTAATTCCAAGTATTTAATTATTCTTGGTGATGAAGAATATGCTAGAGGTGTAGTCGGTATTAAAGATACAAAAACTGAAATTCAAGAAGAAATTAAAATAGAAAATATCACTGCATATATAAAGAAAAAGATGGAGAAATAAAATGAAATATACACATAATAATAATGAACTAAATATATCAAATGTTTTACAAGAAGTTTTCTTAAAAGGTTGGGTTCAAAAATCTAGAAACTTAGGTGGACTTATCTTTATCGATTTAAGAGATCGTTTTGGAGTTACACAATTAATGGTTAAACCTGATAATGCTTTTTATGAAGTTGCTTTAAAGATTAGAAGTGAATTTGTCATAGAAGTTAAAGGTATCGTTGTTGAGCGTGAAAGTAAGAACTCAGGCATGTCTACAGGGCAAATAGAAATTGATGTTAAAGAACTAACTGTCTTAAGTGCAGCTGAAACACCTCCAATTACTGTATCTGATGATACAGATGCTTTAGAAGAAACGAGATTAAAATATCGTTATCTTGATTTAAGAAGACCAGTCATGCAAAACTTTTTAATTCAAAGACATAAAATTACTCAATCCATCCGTAGCGTTTTAGTTAAGGAAGGCTTTTATGAGTTAGATACACCTATATTAGGGAAATCAACTCCTGAGGGAGCACGTGACTATTTAGTGCCTTCTAGACTATATGCAGGTCACTTTTATGCACTTCCTCAATCTCCTCAAATCTATAAACAATTATTTATGGTAGCTGGGTTTGAAAAATACTTCCAAATGGCTAAATGCTTTAGAGATGAAGATTTAAGAGCTGATCGTCAACCTGAGTTTACTCAAGTTGATATCGAAGCATCTTTTATCGATGAAGAAGATATACAAGGTTTAATTGAACGTATCATGAAACACACATTTAAAGAAGTATTAGATGTGGATGTGAACATACCATTTTTAAAGATGAGCTATAAAGAAGCAATGGAAAAATATGGTACTGATAAACCAGATATGCGCTATGAATTACTAATTAATGAATATAAAGATGCATTTAAAGCCATTGATATTCCATTGTTTAATGAAAAAGCCTTTGTTAAGGGCATCTTATTAGAAAAAGGTGCAAGTTTAACTAGAAAGCAAATTGATAAATTACAAGATTTAGTTAAAAAGAATCATGGAGATGCACTTGTATTTATTAAAAATCAAGAAGGTGTATATTCAGGAAGTATCAATAAATTTATGAGTCCAGAAAATTATCAATCTTTAAACTTAAAAGATCAAGATATTTTATTTTTAGTTCCTGGGAATGATGAACAAGCATTAAATGCACTTGGAGCTTTAAGAATAGAATTGGCAAAAACTTTTAATTTAATTGATGAAAATGTCTATAAATTCTTATGGGTTACTCAATGGCCATTATTAGAATATGATGAAGATGAAAAACGTTTTTATGCAAAACATCATCCATTTACAGCACCAAGTGATGCAAGTCAATTAAAAACTAATCCAAAAGAAGCGATGGCTAAAGCTTATGACATCGTTTTAAATGGTTATGAAATTGGTGGTGGATCGATTCGTATCCATAATCAAGAAGTACAGAAATTAATGTTTGAAACACTAGGGTTATCAGATCAAGAAGTTAAACATCGTTTTGGATTCTTTGTAGATGCTCTAAAATATGGTACACCACCACATGGAGGTCTAGCTCTAGGACTTGATCGTATTGTTATGCTTATGACGCATACGGCTAATATTAAAGATGTTATCGCGTTTCCTAAGACACAAAGTGCGAAAGATCAAATGATGCAAGCACCAAGTGATGTGGATCAAGTTCAACTTGATGAATTACATTTAAAGATTGGAGAATAATATGAAATCTATTGTTTTAGCTGGAGGTTGTTTTTGGGGTGTAGAAGCCTATTTTGATCAACTTAAAGGTATTAGTGAGACTTCAGTAGGTTATGTTGATGGAGATAAGAAAAATCCTACTTATCATGAAGTTTGTAATGGATTAGCTTCTCATGCAGAAGCATGTAAAGTTATCTATGATGAAAATGTTATATCTTTAGAAGGTGTTTTAGAACATTTTTTCAGAATTATGAATCCATTTAGTTTAAATAAACAAGGTAATGATTATGGAAATCAATACAGAAGTGGAATTTATCTAGATGATATGAGTGAAAAACCATTAGTAGAAGCTTATATGAAATCTTATTTTGGTAAAAATTATGATCGTGTTGTTGTTAAGGTTAAAGAAAATAAAGATTATGCTTTAGCAGAAGACAATCATCAAAAATATTTAAAGAAAAACCCATTTGGTTATTGTCATGTAAATTTAGGGTTAGCGAAAAGAGATGAAAAAAAATAATGAGAAAATCATATATATCATGGGATGATTATTTCATGGGTGTAGCTAAATTATCAGCATTAAGAAGTAAAGATCCAAAAACACAAGTTGGAGCATGCATTGTTAACGAGGATTTAAGAATAGTTGGTATTGGATATAATGGGATGCCACAAGGTGCAAAAGATGATGAATTTCCTTGGGGGAGTGAAGGCGATTATTTGGATACAAAATATCCTTATGTTGTCCATGCAGAAGCTAATGCCATACTCAATGCGACACAATCTTTAAAAGGGTCTAAAATATATGTGACACTTTTTCCTTGTAATGAATGTACAAAATTGATCATTCAAAGTGGAATTAAAGAAATTGTCTTTGAAAGTGATAAATATCAACATACAAAAGAACACCAAGCAGCACTTAAAATGTTAAAAGCTGCACATGTGACGACACGTAAGATCGAAGTTGGTGAATTATCTTATGTTAACATTTCTTAAAGAACATAAAATTGGTATTATCATAGGCTTTTTTGCGTATATTTATGTATTATTTGTCGCAGTTGCGCCAACTAACTACAATGTGACTGCCCCAGGTGGTCTGACTGCAGTAGAAAGTAATTTTATTATTGAAGATCATGAAATGCCTGATCAATTCTTTAGTATTTATGTATATTCATATGATCCTATTACCGCATTTCAATTTATGGTCTTGCAGAACAATGAGCAGTTTGTTTTAAGAAAACCTACCATAAGAGAACAAGAAAATACAATTATTGATGAATATAGACAAGGTCAAATATCAAAAAGTGTATCTTATCAAATTTCGCTTATTAAAGCCTATACAATGGCTCAAGATCAAGATGATACAATTATTATGGACTATGGATTTGAAGGGTTATATATTTATGATTTTCCTAAAAGATTAGATGAAGTCTCTATAGGCGACGTCATTAAAGAAATCAATGGTCAATTATATGCAGATTATGAGCCTCAAGAGTTCTTTGATTTAAGTAGTCATCAACAAGTAACCTATTTAATTCAAAAAAATGATGGAACAGAATATGTACTCAATTATGATCAAATTGAAGGGGATGTATCCTTTTGGTTTTATCCTAAATATGATATTTACCAAGCTTTTCCAGCTTATGAGCTTCCTGGACTTAACTCTACAGTTGGAGGACCAAGTGGAGGCATGCTACAAACCCTTAGTATTTATGTAAGTTTACTAAAACTAAACATTCCAGATATCAAAATTTCTGGAACTGGCACCATAAATAGCGATGGAACCATCGGTAGAATCGGTGGAATTAGACAAAAAATATACACTGCAGAATTCAATAAAGTTGATGTGTTTTTTATACCAGAATCACACTTAGATGAGATAGATGGTATTGATTATTCATTTGTTATTGTACCAGTAGAAACCATAGAAGAGGCGGCTAATTGGCTATATGAAACATATAATGGATAAGGTTTATAAGTTTTATCACAAGTATAGAAATCTAGTCAAGTTGATTGATAGACAAACGACAATGAAAACCACTTTAAAATCTGTTTTTGGCGCACTACTTATTTCGTTTCTAATCATACTTTTACCAGTAATCTTGCTTATCAATTTGTTTATATTTACTAAACTTACATTAATTTTATCGATAATTTTGATATGTATGCTGATTTTGTGGGTTTATTTGTATTATCATTTTTATTACGTGCTTATTCAGAACTATCATGAAAAAATAAAAGAAATTAACACAACAGTTCCTAAATTAGTAGAATTTTCTTTTGTGGGATTTATAATGCTCACGCTAGGTATTGTGGTTTTATCAGTTGTGTTTTAAAAGGAGTTTGCTATGATTATAGGATTCATTATCATTTTTGCCACATTATTTATAGATCAACTATCTAAACAATTAGCATATCATTTGATTGCTCCAACTTTTTCAGGAACTAACACAGTACTTTTAAAAAATGTATTGGAGCTTAGTTATTATGAAAATCCAGGTGCATCTCTAGGTATATTAGAGGGTTTTGCATATAAGAGTCTTTTATTCTTTGTTATCACAGTTATAGCCTTAATTATTTTTGGATATTTATTTAAAGATAGTGATTTCAAACATAAAAAAATATACTCTATATCAATTGCTCTATTTATTAGTGGAACGCTAGGTAATGCTATAGATAGAGCACTATATGGCTTTGTTATAGACTTTTTACACTATCCGTTCTTAGATTTTCTAAACAACATACCAGGAATAAGTAATTTTACCAACAATATGGCAGATAATTATTTATCAGCTGCAATCATACTATTTGGTATTGATCTATTTTTCTTCGAATCAAAGAGAAACAAACAAAAAAAGGATGAGCAAAATGCCAAAATCAATTAAAATCGATATATCTCAAGAAAAACAAAGACTGGATACTTTTTTATCAGAAAATGAATATCCAGATAAAAGTAGAAGTTATGTACAAACACTGATTAAAGATGAAAAGATTTTAGTTAATGGACTAAAGGTTAAAACCGGATATACATTAAAAGAAGGCGATTTGGTTAGTCTTTTAGACGTAGAACTAAAAACACTAGATCTTGAACCTGTTGATCTACATTTAGATATTGTCTATGAGGATGATGACCTACTTGTGATCAATAAGCCTGAAGGGTTAGTTGTGCATCCAGCATCGACTTATCATAAGCCAACACTTGTTCATGGTTTAATGCATCAAATAGACCATTTAAGTTCTATAAACGGTGTTATAAGACCAGGTATCGTTCATAGAATTGATAAAGATACCAGTGGTTTATTAGTCGTTGCTAAAACGGATCAAGCTCATCAATTATTAAGTGAACAATTAAAAAATCACGAAATCACAAGAACTTATACAGCTCTTGTCTATCATGATTTTGATGAAAATGAAGGTACAATTAAAGCTCCAATAGGCCGACATCCAAAAAATAGAATGAAAATGACTGTTTTAGAAAGCGGTAGATTTTCTGTAACACATTTTAAAGTATTAAAAAGATTTGATCAATATACTTTAATTTCTTGTGATTTAGAAACTGGAAGAACACATCAAATTAGAGTTCATATGGCATATATTAATCATCCAGTTGTTGGAGATCCTATTTATGGACCAAAAAAAGTCATTTCAAAACATGGTCAATTTCTACATGCAACAGATTTATCTTTTGTTCATCCCATAAAAAAAGAGCATATGACATTTCATGCCGATATACCCTCTTATTTTCAAAAATTCTTGGATGAATTAGAATAAATCTTGTTTTGTTACATTTTTAAAATTCATTTTTGTAACATTATGTAGCTGTTTTTGACCTTTTTTCTCAAAAATAGTTTTAACCATTTCATCAACTTCTTTACTTGCACCTTTTAAAAGTTTGATACCAAGCTTTTGACTATATTGTTGCATCTTAACTAAAAAAGCGTAGCGTGCTATAATAGACGCAGCTGCAACACTCAAATGAACTTGTTCAGCTTTTGTGTGAAAATCAATATCACGATAAACTAAAGTTTCATCTTTTAAGTAGTTGTAATATAGTTGTGGTGTACAAAATTGATCTAAGATCACTGGGACTGTTTCCTTTAACTTAGAAGAAGTTTTAATGATTGCTTGATTATGAAGTAAAGCTTTCATCTTATTCAAGTTGTAACCTTCACTAACTAGTTTATTGTACTTAGTTGGTGGAAGAATTAATAGTGAATGAACAAGTTTTTTAGCTAGTTTTGGAGCAATATCAATGATTTGTTGATCACTCATATTTTTTGAATCTCTAACATTAAGTTCTTCTAAATAAGGAATTTCTGACTTGTTAACAAATGCAGAACAAACAACTACAGGTCCAAAAACATCACCTGTACCTACTTCATCTGAACCAATTGCTGCATAGTCTTCTTTATTTAAATGTGTCTTAATAGCTACCAACTCATGTGTGACTTCATCACCTTGCAATAAAACTTTTCCAGTTTTATAAGCTAGGATATCAATATCGTTATGTTTAGCATGAAAAAGCAAATAGGGATTTTTCGCCTCTACTTGATGATATTGATAAACTTTGTTAAGTTTTTCTAATTCTAAATCTGTTACTGACATTGTGTAATGTTTCATGTTTCACCTCTTATTATCAAGTATAATTATACCATATTTTTAAGGAAAAAGGGTTCTTTTATGAGATTTATGACGAAAACGCTTGAATTAGATGTAATCATCGAAAGAATATTGAAAAATATTAAATCTGATTCAGCATCCCAAAATTTAATAAATCTAACTCCATATACTGACATTTTTACAATTTCTAGTAAACTAGATGAAGTTGTTGACATGTTAGAACTAGTTGCTAGATTAGGAACAATGCCTTTTTTAGCCAATTTTGATATATATCCACTCATTCATTATGCAGAAATCAAGAGAACTTATACCATTCAAGATTTACTTTATATACGTTTGTTTTTGGTAATGGAGCGAGATATACTTGCTTATCTAAAACAAAAGCAATCTCTAAAAATAGAAAGTCCAACTTTATCACCACTTTTTAGCCAACTGTCTAATCATAGATATTTGTTAGATTATATGAGTTCGAAAATAGATGAAGATGGTGTTATATTAGATGATGCAACACCAAAACTTTTAAGTATTAGAAAAGATTTGTCACGTTTTGATAAGCAATTACAAGATAAATTACAAAAAATGGTTATAGATTATCAAAGTTATTTAAATGATGCAAATATCGTCATGAGAAATGATAGATTTTGTATTGGTGTAAAAGAAGCATTCAAGCATAAGATCAAAGGTGTTATTCATGATATGAGTGCATCAAAACAAACGATTTATATTGAACCTGAACAAACAAGATCAATTACAGCACATATTGAGAGTTTAAAAGTTGATGAGCAAAGAGAAATAGATGTTATTATTGCATCTATTAGTGAACAAATACAAGAAGCACATGAATCTTTAAAATATAACATCGATATACTAGTTAATCTTGATTTAATTCATGCTAAAGCTATATATGCACTTGATATCGATGGACATAAACCAAATATTAATAAAGATGGATTTATTCAACTAATTAAAGCAAAACATCCATTATTAAATCCAAAAGAAGCAGTTCCAATTGATTTAACTTTGGATAAAAATTTAAAAACATTATTAATAACAGGACCAAATACTGGTGGTAAAACAGTTGCATTAAAAACTTTAGGCTTATTGACCTTAATGACTCAAATAGGTGTTTTAGCACCTTTAAATGAAGCTAGTAATATTGCGATATTTGATCAAGTATTTGCAGATATTGGTGATGAACAGTCTATATCGCAGTCTTTATCAACATTTTCATCACATTTAACTAAAATAATCAACATGATATCTGAGATGAAAGATAATACTCTAGTATTATTAGATGAAATAGGTAGTGGTACCGATCCTAATGAAGGCGTTGCACTCGCTATTTCTATATTAGAAGCCTTTAAAGCCTTTGATGCTAGAATGATGGTCACAACACACTACTCTGAGCTTAAAAGCTATGCATTTGAGCAACCACATATGACTACAGCTAGTGTAGCCTTTGATAAAAAGACATTAAAACCGTTATATTATCTTCAAATGGGAACTACTGGATCATCTCATGCATTTTTGATTGCAAAACGTCTAGGTCTAAAAGATGAAATCGTAAATCATGCATTAAAACTTTATGAGGGTAGACAAACTGATTTAGCTAAAATGATGGAAAAACTTAATGATGAAATGGTTGATATCCAAAAAGAAAAAGAAACCTTAAATAAAGAACTTATTTTAGTTAAAAATGAGAAAAAACATTATGAAACTGTCAAAAATGATCTTTTACAAAAGCAAGATCAAATGATCGAGAAAGTCAAACATACTGAAGAAACTAAATGGTTAAAACTTCGAGATGAAGCAAGTAATTTAATTGAGCTTTTAAAAGAAAAATCGACATTAACTAAACCAGAAATAGCAGAATTAAAATATAGATTAAATCAAAATATTGCAAACGATAAATCTCTATATTTTGAAGAAGAATTAAATATTGGAGATGAAGTTTTTATTACAAGTTATCAACAATATGGTAAAATCGTAGATATTAAAGATGATTTATATCGAGTAAAATTTGGTCAATTTGATTTAAAATTTAAAGCCAAAGATATAAAAAAAGAAAAAGATGATAAACCCAAAAAGAAGAAAACTGTTGTTAAATCTAAACAATCAGAGCCATTTAAACCTCAAAAACAAGGAAAAATGGAAGTTGATTTAAGAGGATTTAGATTTGAAGAAGTTAAAGCAGCCCTTGATGATGCAATTGATGGCGCAATGATTTCTGGATTAACGACTTTAAGAATTATTCATGGATTTGGAACTGGAGCCGTTAGAAAAGCTGTCCATCAGTATATTCAAAGCTCTCCATATATTAAAGATCATCGTTTTGGTGGTGAGGGTGAAGGGTTAAATGGTGTAACAATTGTTACATTAAAATAATGCTTTTATCTTGAAATAATTTCAAAATACTATATAATATAATTATAATAAAATTTATTAAGAAATGAGGATAATTTAATGATTGAATATCAAGGACAACCGTATCAAGAAGCAGTTGGACAACAAGGATTAGTAGTTGTACAATACTATGCAACATGGTGTGGACCATGTAAGATGTTAAAACCTGTTTTAGAAGCTATCAGTACTGAAATGACTGACGCTAAATTCTTTAGAGTAGACATTGACCAATTTAGAGCACAAGCAATTGATGCTAGCATTAGAAGCGTACCTACTGTAGTTGTATACAAAGATGGCGAAGAAGTAGATCGTCAAAGTGGATACCAACCAAAAGAACGCGTTCAAGCTTGGCTTAACCAAAGCAAATAATTAAAGCACTTTAAGTGCTTTTTTTATTGCTTAAAATCTAGTATAATAGATATGGTGATTAGATGAATGGTTTTTTACTTGTAAATAAGCCTGTAGGTATGACATCACATGATGTTGTTTATTACTTAAAAAGGAAATTTAACATAAAAAAAATAGGACACACTGGTACTCTAGATCCTTTTGCAAGTGGTCTACTTATTTTATGTATAGGCAAAGCAACAAAGCTTGCTGATCTATTTCAAAACAAGGATAAGACCTATGAAGGTACAATTATATTTAATCATCATTATGATACTTATGATCATACAGGAACAATTTTAGAATCAAAAAATATAGTTATTGATCAAGATGTATTAAAAGAACAAATTCATCAGATGATTGGGACTTACGATCAACTTCCACCTATGTATGCTGCAATCAAGGTTAATGGAAAAAAACTTTATGAGCTTGCAAGACAAGGTATAACTATAAAAAGAGATACACGCAAGGTATCTATCTATGATTTTAAGATGTTATCTCCATTAAAAGATAATGCTTTTGACTTTTCTATTGAAGTTTCAAAAGGTACATATATAAGAAGTATTGCAGTCGATTTAGCTGAAAAGCTTGATACTTTTGGAGCGTTAGCTCGACTAAATAGAACTTCTATAGGTCAATATAGCTTAAAAAATGCACATGATTTAGAAAAAATAGAGATTCATGATTTAATAACATTAGAGACATACTTTTCTAATTATCCTAAACTTAACTTAAACCCATATATGATTAAACTTGTTAAAAATGGGATTTATTTAGATGAAAGACAAACAACAATGGATTGTGATTTTGTGGTTTATGATGAAGAGGATCAAATGATTGCTTTTTATCAAAGAACACAGCCAAATACGTATAAACCAGCACTAATACTTTAGGAGATAGTTATGATTATTTTATATAATACATATGATAAAATTGAAAACACTGATGATTTAACGATTACAATGGGTAACTTTGATGGCTTACATTTAGGTCACCAACAGCTCATTAATCGTGTTTTACGATATAAAGATACGAAACATGCAGTTCTTACATATGATCCGCATCCATCAGAAATACTACGTAAAATGCCGTTTAGAACATTAACTCAAAAAAGAGATAAAATTGAATTGCTATCACAATTTCCTCTAGATTATGCGATTATTGTGAAATTTGATGAGCCATTTTCAAAATTGAATGTTAAACAATTTATTGAATTTTTACAAAGAATTTCAGTAAAAAGGTTAGTTATTGGTAGAGATGCAAGATTTGCCTATCGTGGTGTTGGAACTATTGATGAATTAAGAAAATACTTTGTTGTAGATGTGATGAATGATTTGGTTTATAATCATACAAGAGTATCTACAACCTATATTAAAGACTTTTTAATCCAAGGTGATTTAGGCTCTGCTCGAAAATTACTAAATAGACACTATCAAATAACTGGGAAAGTATTACATGGACATAAAATAGGTAGAGGTATTGGATATCCAACTGCAAACATCGATTTTGATAATTATTATCTGCCTAGAATGGGTGTTTATTATGTAAAGGTATTTGTTAATGAAACTTGGTATCATGGTATGGCTAACATTGGACACAATCCTACAATTAATTTTAGTGAATCAAGACGCCTAGAAATATTTATTCTAGATTTTGATGAGGACATCTATGATAAAAAGGTTCTTGTTGATTTTATGCACTATATGAGACCAGAATATAGATTTCCATCAAAGGATGCTTTAATTAGACAATTAAAAAAAGATGAACAAATGGTAAGATCGCTAGCAAAAGTATAAAAATATGCTATAATACACATATAGAATAGGGGTGTACATATGAAAATGATTATTGCTATTGTATCTAATGATGATGCAAATAAAGTTCAAAAAGCATTAGTTAAAGAAAAATTCTTTTCAACTAGACTTTCTTCTACTGGAGGCTTTTTACGTGCTGGTAATGTCACTTTTATGATTGGCGTCAATGATGAAAAAGTTCCACAAGCACTTGAAGTTATTGAAGCACATAGTAAAAAAAGATCACGTCTTGTTCCAAACACAATAGTTAATGAATTTGGTTCTTTTTCTTCACTTCCAATAGAAGTAGAAGTTGGAGGAGCTACAGTATTTGTTATAAATGTAGATCAGTTCATAAAAATTTAGTTAAAATGTTGCATTTTTATAAAAAAATGTTACAATAAAAAGGCGGTAACAAGGTTTCGGGACAGCCGACCCATACTTTAGTTATTCGAAGGAGGAAAGAAAATGGCACTTACAAAAGCTGAAAAGCAAGAAATCATTAAAAGTTATGCAATCAAAGAAGGAGATACTGGTTCTCCAGAAGTACAGGTAGCTGTATTATCTGCAGAAATCGCATCTCTAAACGAACATTTACAAAAACACATTCATGATTTCCACTCTCGTCGTGGTTTATACATGATGATTGGTAAGAGACGTCGTTTGTTAAAGTATTTACGTCATGAAGATGTAGCACGTTATCAAACACTAATTCAAAGATTAGGATTACGTCGATAAAAGATTGCGAAAGCAGTCTTTTTTTTTAGTTTTAGCCTCATTTAGTAGGAAAAAATATAAATATATGGTATTATATATAAGGTTAAATAATAAAATATTATATGAGAAAACATATAAAATGAAGGAGATTTTATATTATGAGCAAAAAAGTATTTGAAACAACACTTGGCGGTAGAGCCTTTAGTGTTGAGATTGGTGAAGTAGCTAAACAAGCGAATGGTTCAGCTTTTATCAATTATGGTGACTCTACAGTATTAAGTGTAGTAACAGCAAAAACAGAACCATCACCTATGGATTTTTTCCCTTTGATGGTTATTTATCAAGAAAAACTATACGCAGGTGGTAAAATACCTGGTGGATTTTTAAGAAGAGAAGGTAGACCATCAGAACATGAAACCTTAACTTCAAGATTAATTGATAGACCATTAAGACCTATGTTTCCTGAAGGATTTAAAAATGATGTTCAAATCATTAATACTGTATTAAGTAGTGATCCTGAAGCAACAACTGAAATGGCAGCTTTATTTGGTTCTTCACTTGTTTTAGGAATATCTAATATTCCATTTAATGGACCTGTAGCGGGTGTAACCGTTGGTTTAGTTGATGATAAATTTATCATTAATCCAACACCTGAACAATTAGAAACTAGTAAAATTGACCTTATTGTAGCTGGTACAAAAGATGCAATCAATATGGTTGAAGCTGGCGCAAAACAAATCGATGAAGATACAATGTTAGATGCAATTTTATTTGGACATGACGCAATTAAAGCATTAGTTGCTTTCCAAGAAAAAATTATTGCTGAAATAAAACCAGAAAAAATGGATTACACTGTATTTGAAATTGAAGATAGTGTTAGAAAAGCAGTTCATGAATTTTGTTTTGATCGTTTAATTGCTGCAGTATCTTTATTTGATAAATTAGAAAGATATCGTAAGATAGACGAAATTAAAGAAGAAGCAGTTGAAAACTTTAAAACTAAAGGATTCTTTAATGACATGAATGGTGTACAAGTTTTTGATGAAAAAGCACATAAAAACTATATTCAACAAGTTAAAACTGTTGTTGATCAAATTGTAACAAAAGAAGTAAGAAGATTAATCACTGAAGATAAAGTACGCCCTGATGGACGTAAAGTTGATGAAATCAGACCTTTGGACTCTAGAATCGATATTCTAAAAAGAGCTCATGGTTCAGCACTTTTCACAAGAGGACAAACTCAAGCATTAGGTGTTGTAACGTTAGGAGCATTAGGAGAAAGTCAATTTATTGATGGACTTGGCATATTAGATAAAAAACGTTTTATGCTACATTATAACTTCCCACCATTTAGTGTTGGTGAAACAGGACGTTATGGCTTTGTAGGGCGTAGAGAAGTAGGACATGGCGCATTAGGCGAACGTGCATTACTTCAAGTATTACCTGATGAAGAAACTTTCCCATATACAATTAGAGTTGTATCAGAAATCTTAGAATCTAACGGTTCATCATCTCAAGCAACAATTTGTGCGGGATCTATGGCTTTAATGGCTGCAGGTGTACCACTTGAAGCACCAGTTGCAGGTATTGCAATGGGTTTAATTAAAGATGGCGACAATTATACAATTTTAAGTGACATCCAAGGTATGGAAGATCATGAAGGCGATATGGACTTTAAAGTTGCTGGTACTGAAAAAGGTATTACAGCTCTTCAAATGGATATTAAGATCCTAGGTATTACTAAAGAAATACTAAAAGAAGCATTAGAACAAGCAAAACATTCAAGATTACACATCTTAAAACATATGAATGAAATTATCGCAACCAATAGAGAAGAATTATCAGATTATGCTCCAAAAGTTGCTATGTTTAGAATTAATCCTGATAAGATTAGAGACGTTATTGGTGCTGGTGGTAAGATTATTACTAAGATGATTGAAGAGTTTGATAATATTAAAATTGATATTGAACAAGATGGTCGTGTCTTCTTAATGCATCAAGATTCTAAGTATATTAAACTTGCAAAAGCATATATTGAAAACTTAGTTAAAGAAGCAGAAGTTGGTAAGATTTATGAAGGTAAAGTAACAAGAGTTGAAAAATTTGGTTGCTTCGTTGAAATCTGGCCAGGAACTGAAGGATTAGTACATATCTCTAAACTTGCAAAAGAAAGAGTAGAAAAAACTGAAGATGTAGTCTCACTTGGAGATATCATTTTAGTTAAATGTATTGGTGTTGATGATAAAGGTCGTATCGATTTATCAAGAAAAGCAGCATTAAAATAATTATTAGTTTTAAAACTATGATAAAATGAATTCGAGTCAATGGAAGGTGACCAAGCTTATACTTGTATAGGTTAGGAAAGTCCATGCTAGCACATTCTGAAATGAATGTAGTGTTTGTGCCTAAGGAAACAATAACTTAGGGTACATCTTAGCGATGTAACGGCGTCAAATGATCTAAGGCTTATGCTATGATCTATGACCAAACGTGCCACAGAAACGAGATACTTAGAAATAAGTATATGAAACGCGGTAAACCCCTCAAGCTAGAAACCCAAATTTTGGTAGGGGAACGTAAAATAGCGAAACAAAGCTAAATTACGCTACTTATGTAGAGATAAATGGTCACACCCTTTAGGGATACAGAACATGGCTTATGCACATTGACTTATAAAAGGTCCTCAAAATTTGAGGACCTTTTCTTTTTATCATATACATGTTAAAATAAACAAGAGTAGAGGTGAGATTATGCTTGATAACATATGGAGTTTATTTGTAATCATTTTTCTGTTGATTTTAATCAATGGATTTTTTGCTGCAAGTGAAATGGCTTTAGTATCAATGAAAAAGCAAGACATGAAAAATCTTGCACATAAAGGAAACAAAAAAGCAATATTGGTTTTAAAAGTCACAGAAGATTCCACAAAATATTTATCAACCATTCAAGTTGCTATCACGCTTGCAGGTTTTATGTCAAGTGCATTAGCCGGTGCTAGATTGTCTTCAACGTTTGTTGAAATATTTTCAAATGTAGGAATAGTTATATCTACCAGTGTTGCAGTTATTATTATTACACTTATATTATCATTCTTGACTTTAGTTTTAGGAGAATTAGTTCCTAAAAAATTGGCATTAGCAAACCCTAATAAATTTGCTTTAATCTCTATTAGAACTGTATACTTTGTAATGATTGTTACAAAGCCCTTTGTTTGGTTACTCTCTATATCAACAAAAGCAGTTTTAAGTTTATTAAGATTTAATACTACTAAAGCTAAAGAATCGATTACTGAAGATGAAATCAGACGATTAATTAATTTAGGTCAAATTCAAGGTTTATATAAAAATCAAGAAAGAGAAATGCTAGAAAATATTTTCAGATTTGATGATTTGAGTGCAGATATGATTAAAACACCTCGAACAAAGACTTATGGTGTAGATATCAATCTAGAACTTAAAGATATCTTATTAAAGATAATAGAATCAAAATATTCTAGAGTAATCATATTTGATAAAGATTTAGAACATATACTAGGTATCGTTCATATTAAAGATATTTTAATTTTTGCAAGTCAAAACAATATTAAAGATCTTGATATTAAATCATTGTTAACTAAACCAAATTATGTACCAAAAGATATAAAAATAAGTCAATTATTTAAAGATATGCAGGTTAATAATCTACAATTCGTCTTATTAGTAGATGAATATGGAGGATTTGAAGGTATTGTTACACTTGAAGACATCATTGAAGAAATTGTTGGTAATATCTATGATGAACATGATACTTATAACGAACATATAAATAAAATAGATGAAGATACATATATCATTGATGGAGAAATGTCAATCAAAGATATTAATGAATATTTAGATATCTATCTAGAAGAAAACAATGAGAGATACTATAGTTTAAGTGGACTTTATATCTACTTATTGGGACACATTCCAAAGCCACAAGAGACTAAAGAATTAACATACAAAAATATCAAACTTGACATAGATAGTTTCAATCAAGAAAATATCGCAAAAATATCACTAAAAATCATAAAATAACACCAACTTAATACGTCTATACATAGACATTAAAGCTATATTATGGTAAAATACTTACAGTAAAAACTAGGAGGAAGTAAAAAGATGAAAATAAATTTAAGAACCAGATCACTTCGTGAAGTCAGAAAAGACAGAATGATCCCTGGTGTTATGTATGGTAAATCTATTGATTCAACTAATATTGAAGTAGAAGAAAAAGCTTTTAAAGATGCTCTTTCAGAATACGGTAAATCAATGACTTTTCAAGTTGAATTAGATGGCCAAATTCATAATGTATACATTAAACATGTTAAAACTACAATTTTGAGACCACATGATATTATCCATTTTGAATTTCACAGAATCGCAGCTGATGAAACAGTATCTGCAAGTATTCCAGTAATTATTCATGGTAAAGATGAACTTGACAAACGTAGACTATATGTCCAAATGGGATTATCTAGTATCGATTGTGAATATTTATCAGGTAGTGGTATTTCAAGCTTTGAATTTGATGTTTCTGAAATGGAAATGGACGATTCAGTTCACGTTAAAGATCTTGTTGTTCCTGAAGGTGTAACAATTCATGAAGATTTAGAACAAGTTGTATTTAGTGTTAAAGAAGCACATGAAGCACCGGAAGAAGAAACTGAAGATGCTGAAGAAGGTATTGAATACGATACTGGTGAAGCTGAAGAAGTTGAAGAAGACAAAGAAGCTTAAAGACAATAAATGAAAAGTAATCATATAACATGATTACTTTTTTTTGTGATAAAATAGAGTTAGGTGATCTATATGAAAATAAAACTAACACACATTACAATGAATTATGAAATATATGGTAAAGGTAAACCCTTAATTCTTGTTCATGGAAACCAAGAAGACCATCATATTTTTGATTGTTTAATAGATGCTTTAAAAGATTCTTATCATATATATGCACTTGATAATAGAAATCATGGAGATAGTAGTAAAAACGATGATTATTCTTATGATGCTATGACAGATGATTTATATGAATTTATCTTAAAGCTAGATATACAACATCCAAGTATTCTAGGATTTAGCGATGGCGGTATTATCGCTTTAAAACTAGCAATTAAGGTTCAAAATCTCTTAAATAAGCTGATTTTATGTGGCGTTAACTACGATGTTAAAGGTATAACTAAAAAGGCTTATAAAGATATCTTAAATGAATATAATAAGACAAAAAATCCATTACTAAAGCTTATGATAGATCAACCACACATTTTAAAAAACAGTATCAAGAATATCGAGTTAAATACTTTGATTATTGTCGGACAATATGATGTAATTAAATTAAAACATACGCATAAACTTCATCATATGATTAAAAATTCTAAACTTATGATTCTAGATCATAAGGCACATGATGATTATATAATTGATAAAGATGATTTAAAAAATATAATTAAAGAATTTGTATAATAAAAAAAAGGCTATTAAACATGAAATTCATGTTTATATAGCCTTTTATCTTAAATAAGATTAACCAATAGTAAGTAAGTAAACTACTGTATTTGCTAATGTAATGATTGTAAAGAATACAGAACTAAAGATTACACCAGTCCAAATGTTACCAGTTTTTTGTGATATTCTTCTCATAAGAATACCAGCAACTGATAATGTAGGAATTAAACCTACTGTTAATATTGCGCTAAGTGAGAATGTTGGATAAGCTGCAACACCTGTATTATATAATACTGAATATTGATAAACTAAGAAGATAAGAACTGGTCCAGCAAGTATGACTGCAGCAAACACATCACCAAGCCAACCTTTTATATTCTTTGTATTTACGAAAACAGTGATGCCAGCAGCGAAATAGTAAATAAAGAATAAAGGTATGTATCTTAATGCAGCTACAAATTGTTGTGAGTTAAAGATTTGAATTGCATAAGTGTAGAATCTAAAGTCAGTTAAGAAAACCCATCCAACGATAGCTACAACAAATAATAATCCAAATGCTAAGACAAGAGCAGTAAGTATACTTGCTCCAACTTGTTTATAAGATGCTTTCAAACCATAAGGATTTTCTACAACTTCACCTTGATTAAACATTGGAGTTGTACCCATTACAACTAATAAGATTAATCCAGCACTACCTATAGCCCAATAAACGATTGTATTTACAGAAGGAGCACTCCAGAAATAAACATTAGTAAATAATTGAGTATTTGTTAATAAGAATCTGAAAGCAAGTGCAACAAAGATAACAACAACAGATGATAAAGTAGCTTTTTGAGCAACTTTGATCATATTATCTTTCTTAGCTTCTAAGCCAGTAGCGATAGTTGCTGCAACCCAAACTGCTAATATGACAACAACAGCACCAGCGATGATATAATACATTGCTGTAGCTAAGGTATCAAGCTCTGCAGATCGATCCATTAAAGGTTTAAGGAAATAGAAACTTAATAATAAACTGATTATTACAATTAAGCCTTTTAAATATTTCTTTTCTTTTGAAACTGGTAAAACATCATCTTGTGTAAGTTCTACACCATTAGCATAAACTTTATTAAATACTGGTAATGTAGTTACAAGCATAAATGCTGGAACGATCATTGCAAATAAAGCTACTAAGCCAACAAGTGTAAATGCTTCTTTTAACCACCAAGTTTGTGTTGTACTACCTGTTTGAATATCATATGATTCTAATGTTCCCAATCCATAAAGATCTAATTGATAGTCAAATGCTTTTTCAAAAAATCCAATAGTATATGCGCCAGATTCTAGAGACCATGTGTTTTGAGGATGTGTTTCATCTGGTGTATAAATAACTCTTTGTCCACCATCTTTGCTATAGAATGCACCAGCAGTTGCGCTGCCTTCTACAGTTCTTCCTAAAAAGTCTAGTCCTACTGGATCAGTTGTATAATCTTTATATCTAACTGAACCATCTTCACCAGGAGTAACATTATCAAAGAAGAATTGATCATAATGAGCTGCGATAACACCACTTGATCTAGTTGCGAATAAATCTGAAGCACCAGGAGCAACATATCTAAAGTCAGCACCTACTGCTAAAGATGCAGCGATTTTACGATAACCATTAGTTGCAAAATCCATTTCATCAAATAAAACAGCATATTCAGATGAGAAGCCACCCATTGAATGTCCACTAACACCAATCATACCATTTCCTAGACTGTCTTTTAGAACATAATCTTGTTCGTACATGTATTGAACTGCATCATATACACTTTTAACAAAGAAGTTAAATGCAGCAGGAGTTTCCCAAACTGAGTCTCCATGATCATACATATCAAAAGCTAAAACTACATATCCTCTTTTTGATAATTCGATTGCACCAATTTCTTGCATTTCAGAATTATTCAAATATCCATGAGTTAGGACAACAGCAGGAGCAGGATTATCTTCATCAACACCTCTTGGTGTATATAAATAACCAGCTAACTCACCATTTTCAGTTTCAAAACTAATCTTATCTACTTTTACTGAGAAGAATGAATTTTGAACCAATGATGCAAAGAAACTCGCAAGCAATACTACTAGTAACAATGAAACTAACCATTTTGTTGGTCTTGACAATTTTTTAAACATATAATCTCCCTTCACTTTCTATTTTTTTATATACAATCTATTGTATATATTATAAATGTAAATAACTGACAAAATAAAAAAAGAGCATGAACAAACCTATTTGTATGTTTGCTTAGCTCAGGGACTCTTAAAGCGTTTTCATTAACTTTTACTTGATTATATCACTGTTTTTTATATCTGTCAATAATTTAAAAAAGAAATCTAGATTAATATTAATATTAAAAAATACCTAATGCTCTTAATATAATAAATGTAATATAAGATGCATATAAAGTTAAAAGTATAAGGCCATCAATTTTAGATAATTTATTCTTTAATAAGCCTAATGCAACTGTTAATGATGTGATTCCAATTAAAATAATCATATCAACTAATACATCTTGATTTAATCCTAGAGGTACGACAACACCAGATAGCCCAACAATTAATAGTATATTAAATACATTCGAACCAATGACGTTTCCTAATGCGATATCAGCTTCGCCTTTTTTAGCTGCTATAGCTGATGTAACAAGTTCAGGTAAAGATGTGCCAAGTGCAACAATAGAGAGCCCTACAAGGGTTGTAGCCTTGCTTATGGACATGTCAAACGACTTGGTTAGTGTTTCAATTGCGATATATTCTGCACCTTCTGTAACTAAGAAGCCACCAAGTGCTACACCTATGATACCTATGATTAATAAGGTCATTGCTTTTTTTGTATCTACAAAAGGTAAATCTTCTTCAGATATATCTTTTTCAGAAGTAATCATTAAATACATATAAAAAGCAAAAGCTAGTAATAAGATAAGAGCTTCCCACCATACGATAGCAGCATCTGCTTGAAATAAATAACCCAAAGTGGCTAATAGTATTGTAATTCCAATTAAAAACGGAAATTCTTTTTTTCGCATAGATTTTTTAACGACAACTGGCATAATAAGAGCACTTGTACCTAAAATAAGTGTTAAGTTAGCAATATTAGATCCTATAATGTTTCCCATAGCAATATCAGCTGTTAATCCTTGAGATCGAGCTGATATTGAAGCTGTTAAGCTAACTGCTAATTCAGGAAGAGAAGTTCCAAAGGCAACTAAAGTTAGTCCGATGATTAATGGTGAAATTCTAAATTTTCTAGCAATTGAACTTGAAGACACAATAAAAAAATCTGCGCCTTTGATTAAAAAGACAAATCCAACTACTAAGTAAAGTATGTTTACAAAAATCATTTGAAATACCTCTTCATCCTCTATATATGCTTATAAATTATGTTTTTATCAAAAATAAAAACTTACAAGAATTAAATCTTGAAAGTCTGTTACAAGGATATAGTCAAACTAGATTAGATATAGATGTCAATTTGATCGACATAAATATAAACTATTGACTCCTCTTCACTTAAGTATTTTAGCATAATATCGGAGAACTAACAAGTAAAAATGAAAGATAGTTACTAATATGATGATCAAGTTATATTGACTTTTTGATGAAAAAATAGTATGATATTCTCATAACGATTTCACGGAGGAATCAATAAAAAAAATGGAAGATAGCAGTAGTAGGATCGACGATCCAGCATATCAGAGTTACAAAGACATTAAACGGTATCCTTTTTTTGGTGTCTTTTTTTGTTGTATAAAGGGAGATAAGTCATGATAATAGCTAGTATAACAATTATTCTTATTATTATTTTTACAGCAATATTAAGTGCAGCTGAGGTTGCATTGGTAGTTGTAAGCGATAGTAAAATCAATGAAGATGTGCTTAATAGAAATAAAAAAGCACTTAAAATACAAAAATTTACAAATGAATCAAAACGATATTTATTATCCATACAAGTCATAGTGACTTTATTGGCCATTATCAATGGAGCTGTAGCTTTAGACGCATTTTTTAATGATGTCATGACGCTATTTAACGATGTTGATTGGCTAAAACCAATTGCTATGATTTTAATCGCGTTTATATTATTGTTTATACATATCGTATTTGGTAGATTAATTCCAAGAAGATTAGCTATTAAATATACAGATGTTTTTGCTTATCAAACTATTGGGTTAATTACTATGATTCACGCGTTATTAAAACCGATCACATGGTTACTTAATAGAGCATCAATGCTTTTTGGTAGATTGTTTGGGTTGAAGCCTGATGAAGGTGAACGCAGAATGACTGAAGAAGAAATTAGATCGATTGTTGAAGTTAGTTCAAGATCAGGTAATATTGATGAAGATGAATCTGAAATGATTCAAAACATTTTTGATTTTAGTGATACATCAGTTGAAGAAATTATGACACATCGAACTGAAATATCTTCTATAAATATGAGATGGACAAGAAAACAAATTATAAACTATGTTCAAAATGAAAGATTTACACGTTTTCCAGTCTATGATAAAGATATCGATCACATTATAGGAACTATTCATGTTAAAGATTTATTAAAGTTTTTAGATAATGAAGAAGCAAAATTTTCATTGAAATCTCTACTTAGAGAACCATATTTTGTACCAGATAGTAAAAAAACAAGTGAATTATTCAAAGAGATGCAAGATCAAAAGAATCATATTGCTGTTGTTCTAGATGAATATGGTGGAACAGCTGGTATCGTTACAATTGAAGATCTAATTGAAGAAATTGTAGGTAATATCTTTGATGAATATGATGAAGATGAAGAAGAAATCAAAGCAATCAACCCATATGTATATGAAATAGATGGGTTAACGAACATTGATGATGTAGAAGATGAAATCATTGCTGGACTTCCAGTAGATGATTATGATACAATTGGCGGGTTTATTTTAGGACAACTTGGAAGATTTCCAGAGCCTAATGAAAAGATTGTTGTAAAATATAACCAATTTACATTTGAAGTATTAGAAACAAATGATAATGTCATTACAAAAGTAAAGGTTACAACACCTGGTCATTTAGAAGATCAAGAGGATGAAGAGGAATTATGACGTCTCAAGACTATATACAGATATCTATTTTAATAGGATTAATTATTTTATCAGCATTTTTTTCATCAACAGAAACAGCATTTTCATCTGTTAATAAAATAAAATTAAAAAACATGATTCAAAATGGACATAAAAGAGCAAAAAGAACTTTAAACTTAGCTGATCGTTTCGAAGATTTAATTATCACCATACTAATAGGAAATAATATTGCAAATATCTTATCAGCATCGATTGCCACAGTTTTTTTCATTAGACACTGGGGTGACATCGGAGTAACATTATCAACTGCTGTTATGACAACATTAGTTTTAGTATTTGGTGAAATTGCACCTAAGAGTTTAGCAAAGAAAGTTCCTGAAAAGTACGCACTTGCTACAACACCAATTTTGATAATGTTTCTATTTATTTTAAAACCCTTAGGCTTCATATTTGGAGCTATACAAAAAGGATTAAATAAAATATTTACTTTCAATGATGAACCTACAATTACTGAAGAAGAATTACTTACTTATGTAAGTGAAGCCCAGCAAGATGGTGGAATTAACGAAAATGAAGAAGAATTAATTAAAAGTGTTATTGATTTTGATGATTTAATCGTTGAGGAAATATTCACACCAAGAGTTGATATCATTGCTATTAGTGAATTAGATGAATCTGAAAAAATTATTAAAGCATTTAGACAATCAGGATTTTCTAGACTTCCAGTTTATGATACAAGTATTGATCATATTATTGGTGTTATTAATCACAAAGATTTTTATAACTTAGTTTTATTAGAAAAACAACCATTAGAATACATTATTAAGCCTCCTGTGTTTGTTACTGAATATATGAAGGTATCTAACCTTCTAGGCTTATTTAAAGCAAATAAATCACATATGGCAGTCGTTAAAGATGAATTCGGTGGTACATTAGGTATAGTTACTATGGAAGATGTCTTAGAAGAACTTGTTGGTGAAATTTGGGATGAACATGATGAAATCATTGAACAAATCATAAAAATAGAAGAACATAAATATAGAGTAAAAGGAAATGCTGAATTAGATGATGTATTTGAAAGAATAGGGATAGATGATGACTTAGATTTTTCAACTGTTAACGGTTGGATACTCGATGAAATGGGTAAAATTCCTTTTATTGGTGATTCCTTTCATTATAAAAACCTATTAATTACAATTACTAGCGCTGATACTAAAAGAGTTCTAGAAGCAACCATAGAATTGCAAAACATTGAAAAAGAATTAACTGAAGATGTTTCATAACTACTTATATAAAACAAAAGACTAGCATTTATTTACATATGCTAGTCTCTTTTTTAATTTTTATGTATAAAAAAAAGCACATTAACGTGTGCTTTTAATTATAACTTTTATTATTGTTGAGCTTTTGCGTTTGCGTAAGCTCTCATAGCTACTTTGTAATATTGATCAAAATCAACTAGTGTAGCACCTGATACAACTGTATCTACAACCCACATACCATCATCATTCATTGTATATGTTGCACTAACTTTAGAACCAACTAGAACTGAAGTGATTTCAGCCATTTGGCCTGCCCAATCCCAACGGTCTCCACCGTATCCTGTACCTGATTTAGTCCATTGGTCACCTTCTGGTGTAGGATAAGTAGCATGTTTTGTACCATCAGCGTTTGCAATAAATACTGTACCATCTTGAGTGCCTTCAACATATAACTTAGCATTTGCTTCAATTGCTACCCAATCAAGAAGATCAGTACCATCAGCAGCTGCATATGTTGGCATACCAACTACAACATCATCTTCACGAGCACCTTCAGTTGCAGTGAATAATACATCACCAACTTTAAAGTATTTCGCAAATGATTTAACACCATGACTATTACCTAGTACAACATCAGTTGCACCTTCAGCTGGAGTTTCAATAACTGCTGCATTGAAAGGTAGGTAATACTCTTCAATAGCTGCTGCAGTAACTACACCATCTGCATCAATCGTTAACTCAACTTCACCCACATAAATTTGGTGAGCGATCCCATAACCTGTTGCTGTTGCTTCTTTAGGTCCACATGATACCAATAGTAGTCCCATTACTAGAACAGCTAACACTGTAACTAACTTTTTCATTATTCAATTCCTCCTACGGATTTGTTTTTCTACACTTCCAATATATCAAATAATAAAAATAAATTCAACGAATGTAATAACAAAAAACTATAAAAACGTTTTACTACTTCAAATATAAAAAAAACTAAACTATATTTGTCAATCCCCTTTTATTACTTACAATAAAATGATACAATAATTAAGCGGAAAGGTATGTGACATATGGATAACAATAAACTAAATGAACGACAAAAATCTATCCGAAACTTCTCAATTATTGCTCATATCGATCATGGTAAGTCAACCTTAGCTGATCGTATATTACAAAAAACTAAAACTGTAAGTGACAGAGAGATGAAAGCACAGCTTCTTGATTCTATGGATTTAGAAAGAGAACGTGGGATCACAATAAAACTAAATGCTGTTGAGGTTTTATATACAGCATTAGATGGAAAAGATTATATTTTTCATCTTATAGATACTCCAGGTCATGTAGATTTTACATATGAAGTTTCAAGATCATTAGCAGCTTGTGAAGGTGCTGTTTTAGTCGTAGATGCTGCACAAGGCATTGAAGCTCAAACACTAGCTAATGTATATTTAGCAATCGATAATGATTTAGAAATCATTCCTGTTATTAATAAAATAGATCTTCCAAGTGCGGATCCTAAAAAAGTAAAAAATGAAATTGAAGATATTATTGGATTGCCTGCTCAAGATGCTGTTTTAGCTTCTGCTAAAGAAGGTATTGGGATTATTGATATATTAGAAAGAATCGTAACAGATATACCAGCTCCAAAAGGTGATGCAAATGCACCACTTCAAGCATTGGTCTTTGATTCATTATATGATGCATATAAAGGTGTTATTCCATCAATTCGTATATTTAATGGTACGGTTAAAAAAGGTGACGTTATTGAGTTTATGAACTCAAAAGCAAAATATGAAGTTATTGATGTTGGTGTACATACACCTAAAACTATTATTAAAGAAGTTTTAGGACCTGGTGACGTTGGGTTTTTGACTGCAGCGATAAAAGATATTAATACAGTTGGTGTTGGTGATACCATCACACTTGCAAACAATAGAGCGAAACATGCACTTCCAGGATATAGAAAAATGAATTCAGTTGTTTTTTGTGGATTGTATCCTATTGATTCAGACAAATATAACGATTTAAAAGATGCATTAGAAAAATTAAAATTAAACGATGCTTCTCTCATATATGAACCAGAAACATCACAAGCTTTAGGTTTTGGATTTAGAACAGGATTTCTTGGCTTATTGCATATGGAAATTGTGCAAGAACGTATTAGTAGAGAATTCGGTATTGAATTGATTGCAACTGCACCTTCAGTTATCTATCATGTTCATTTAACTGATGGTAGTGTCATAACAATTGATAATCCGTCTAAACTGCCTGAACCTCAGGTCGTTGAATTTATAGAAGAACCTTATGTTAAAGCAACGATTATGACACCTAAGGAATATGTCGGTACAGTTATGGATATTTGTCAAAAGAAAAGAGGTATCTTTGGTGATATGACATATGTAGATGCAAATCGTGTCACAATTACCTATGATCTTCCTTTATCAGAGATAGTATTTGACTTTTTTGATAAATTAAAATCTACAACTAAAGGATATGCTTCATTTGATTATGAAATATCAGGATATAAGCAATCCAGACTTCAAAAAATGGATATCTTATTAAATGGAGAAGTAATCGACGCACTATCAACGATCGTTCATAGAGATTTTGCATACAATAGAGGTAGAAGTGTCTGTGAGCGTATGGTTAAACTAATCCCTAGACAAATGTTTGAAATACCAGTTCAAGCTTCTCTAGGTAATAAAGTCATTGCAAGAACTACCATTAAAGCGATGCGTAAAGATGTTTTAGCTAAGTGTTATGGTGGAGATATCACACGTAAAAAGAAACTTTTAAATAAACAAAAAGAAGGTAAAAAGAAGATGAAGGCTATCGGCCGAGTCGATGTGCCTCAAGAAGCATTTATGGCGATATTATCTAACAGTGATGAGTAATTAATCTCATCACTTTTGTTTAAATATGTGTTAAATTACTGTATAATAAGAGTAAGGAAGTGATTAAATGAAGGGATTATATGTTCATATCCCGTTTTGCGAGTCTATTTGTCACTATTGCGACTTTGTAAAAAGAGTTCCAAAAGATAAAAATATGATTGATCAATACTTAAAAGCCCTTCGTCAAGAGATTTTAAGCTATAAAGATCATTTTAAGTCTATAGAGACAATCTATATTGGTGGTGGTACACCAAGTATGTTAGATTTAAACCAATTAACTTTTTTATTTGAAAGTCTAAAAGATATAGCTCCAATTGAATATACGATTGAAGTTAATCCAGAAAGTTACACACCAGAAAAAGGAAAGTTATTTAAAACTTATGGTCTAAATCGTGTCAGTTTAGGTGTTCAAACATTTAATGCAGATTTATTGACTTATTTAAATAGAAAGCACACGAAACAACAAGTTTTTGATGTCGTAGAAGACTTGAAAAGATTGGATATCAAACAAATTAGTGTAGACTTAATTTATGCAATACCTAATCAAACTATGGACGATCTTAAATATGATTTAGAAATGATAGATCAATTAGATATCACACATGTGTCTTGTTATTCATTAATTTTAGAAGAAAAAACATATTTTTATCATCAATATTTAAAAGGTAATTTTGAAGAAGTTGATCAAGATATTGAAGCTAACATGTATAAAATGGTTATTGATAACTTAAAGCTTCAAGGTTTTGAACATTATGAGATTTCAAATTTCCAAAAAAATGGACATCATTCACTTCATAATTTAATCTATTGGACATTAGGTAGTTATATAGGATGTGGATTAGGTGCTCATGGATTTATTGATAACATGAGAACTTATAATCATAGACTATTAACTGAGTATTTAATTAATCCAATGAAAAGTAGCGAATTTCAAGATGAAAAAACATTACTTCAAGATGAATTGATTTTTGGGTTAAGAAAAATTAAAGGTGTTTTAATTAGTGATTTAGAACAAAAGTACAAAATCAAATTATTAGATGTATATCCAAAGATCAATGAAAAAATAGATCTTGGATTAGTTGAAATAAAAGATGGTTATCTAAGACTTACTAAAACTGGAATATTTTTAGGTAATCAAGTATTTATGGTGTTTATATGAAATATTTATTAAAAGATTTTGAATACTATCTAAAAAAAGAAAAAGGGTCATCTAAAAATACGGTGAGCTCTTATTTGAGAGACTTAAATCAATATCAAGTCTTTTTAGAGAAATATCATAAAATCACTCAACCAAAACATATTGAAAAAAAGCATATTGAAGGATACTTAAAAAGTCTAAATAAGAAACTATCTGGTAAAACAATTGCTAGAAAACTATCCTCTATCAAAAGCTTTCATCATTTCTTACTCATAGAAAATGAAGTTGCTATTGATATTACAAAAGATTTTGCATCACCAAAAATCGAAAAAACACTACCTAAAGTACTATCAGTTGATGAGGTAGTAGCTATATTAGAACAAGTCGACAAACAAACTGATTTAGGTTTGAGAAACAAAGCATTACTAGAACTGATATATGGATCAGGCCTTAGAGTAAGTGAACTGCTTGATATTAAAATTGAAGATATTCATTTAAATCAAAGCTATGTTATCGTTCATGGTAAAGGTGATAAAGAAAGAATGGTTCCAATATCAGATATGGCAAATATCGCTTTAAGAAAATATATGGTTGAATCTAGAGAACATTTACTTAAAGATAATCATACTAATGATTTATTTTTAAATCAAAATGGAAGTCGTTTATCTAGGCAAGGATTTTTTAAGATATTAAAAAAAATAGCCGCTGATGCAAATGTATCTGTTGAATGTTCACCACATACATTAAGGCATTCATTTGCAACACATTTATTAGAAAATGGTATGGATTTAAGAACACTACAAACATTGCTTGGTCATGAAGATATATCGACCACACAAATTTATACTCATATTAGTCAAAAAAGAATAAAAGAAATATATCAAAAAGCACATCCACGTGCGAAGGAGGATTTATAATGTATAAAAGAATATTTTTAATTGTCATGGACAGCCTAGGTATAGGCGAAGCACCAGACGCAAAGGATTATAATGATGTAGGAGCAAATACTATCGGTCATATTGCAGAAGCAATGGATCTAAAATTGCCTAATTTACAATCACTAGGATATGGAAATATCGCACCTATAAAAAATGTTGAGCCAGTTAAACATCCACAAGCTTTCTACACTAAAGTTCAAGAAGCATCATTAGGTAAAGATACAATGACAGGTCACTGGGAAATGATGGGTTTATATACAACTAAACCATTTCAAACATTTACTGATACTGGATTTCCTGACGAACTAATCAAAGAGTTAGAAGAAAAAACTGGAAGAAAAATTGTTGGAAATATTTCTGCTTCAGGAACTGAAATCATTAAAGAACTTGGAGAGCATCATATGAAGACAGGTGATTTAATTGTTTATACTTCAGCTGATTCAGTTTTACAAATTGCAATGCATGAAGATATCATTCCAATTAAAGAACAATATCGTATTTGTGAAATCGCAAGAGAATTAATGATGAAACCTGAATGGAAGGTTGGACGTGTCATTGCTAGACCTTTCCTAGGTACTAATAAAGATGATTTTAAACGTACATCTAATAGACATGATTATGCACTTAAACCATTTGATAAAACAGTTTTAAACTATTTAAGTGAAGCAAATTATGATGTAATTGCCTTAGGAAAAATCAATGATATTTTTGATGGTTATGGTATTACTGAATTTAGTAAAACTAAATCAAATGATGATGGTATGAAGCAATTAACAGAAACAGCAGAAAAAGATTTCACAGGACTATGTTTTTTAAACTTAGTAGACTTTGATGCACTATATGGACATAGAAGAAATCCAATTGGATATGGTAAAGCAATCGAAGATTTCGATGGACAATTACCAGCATTTTTTGATAAATTAAATGATGATGATTTAGTCATGATTACAGCAGATCATGGTAATGATCCAATTCATCACGGGACAGATCATACGAGAGAATATGTACCACTTATCATTTATACAAAAAGACATAAAGAAGGTAAAGCATTACCTTTATTAAAGACATTTGCTGATATGGGATATACAATCACAGATAACTTTAATACAGAAAAACCAAAACATGGAAAATCGTTTTTGAAATACTTGGGTGATAAATAATGTTAGATTGGATTAAGAATTTAGAACCAGAATTTTTGATTATATTTGTAGGCTTGCTACTTGCATTCATTATCAATATATTCATACTTATTAAAAGCAGTAAAACACTCGATTTAATAGGCAAGAGAGCTTTTAAATTAAATGAAGACTTAGTTATTAGAAGTGATAAAAAGATCGTTGATATACTCATTTCTAACACATCATTCATTAGTGTTAAAGTAGCTGCAGTAGGATACATATTTAAGAAAAACTTATTACCAATAAGTGAAGAAATCACCGAAATTGCACCTAGAGATTCTATCAAAATATCGATAGAAATTGATGCATTAAAAGCGTTTATTTTTAGTCAAGAAACAAAGCTTAAACGTTTGAAAATTTATGTTGAAGACACACTTGGTAGACGTACTTTAAAAAGAGCAAAAGACTCATATAGAGCACTTAAAAAAATGATTAAAGAAGAGAAAAAAGCCCAAAAATTACAAGCGAAAATAGAGCGTTTTAATACAGGAAAATATAATTTTATTGAACGTGTTGGATTAGTATTTAAGTTTATTTTTTCACCATTTTCTAAACTAAATTACATCATTAAAAAAGGGTTAAATAAGAGACTTAAAGAACGTGAAGTTAAACTAAAATTGATGAAAAAAGAAAGAGAACATACAGCGTTTTTAAAATCAATTGCAGAAGATGATCGTCGTGATAAAGAGCTCTTTGATTTAGAAAATAAGATTGCTTTAGAACGTAGTGAAATTGAGAAACAACAACAAGTGAAACATGAAAAATTCTTGTTAGAAAAGAAAAGATTAGCAGATGAAATGGCTGAATTAGAAGCACAAAAAGAACTAGAAAAACAAGAAGTATTAGAAGATGAAATGGCTAATGAAAAAGCCGATAATGAATCTAAAAAAACTGAAAAAACATCTAAAAAACAAGAAGAATTAACTGTTGTAAACGATGAAATAGCTTCTAAAAAATCTGAAAAAGATGATAAAATTATAGAAAAAAAAGGTTCAAATGAACCAATAAAAAAGAAAAAAATGGATAAAAAAAGTTAAAAAAGAAGCTAAAAAAATAATAAAAAAAGCCTAAAACTTATTAAAAGTTTAGGCTTTTTTGTTATTTATAAATATAAATTTAGTATCTATTTTATGTTTTAACCACATTGAGATAAATGAAATTATTGCTATAAATGGTGCTATGATTACAAATATAAATGACCATAACCCTAACCATTCTCTGCTATATGTTTCTGGATCTAGAAACGGATAAACATATCGTGCACTGTTAAAATCTGGCATCGTAATTACCATCAAATCACCATAAAAAGGTTCAATAATTAAGTACACACTTATTAAGAAAACGACTGGATAAATCAAGCAGATCCAAAACTTTTTTATGGGTAAAACTTGCTCATAAAACAGAAAATAAAATATGATAAAAAGAAGTGGATTAACAGTATGTAAAACATGCTGAATGAGTTCAATATTTTCCATATATGGAGCTAATAAAATATGGAAAATAATTGCAGTAACTAGTACGTTGACAAGTGTGATAAAAATAAGATATTTATACCAACTTTTATTGTG